>NZ_JBEYZX010000013.1:0-129199 GCF_040646255.1 Streptomyces sp. NPDC046203
ACCACCAAGGCGACCGGCGCCCGGATATCGGTCCCCACGACCGCCCCGGCCGTCGCCGCCGCGACCGCCGGCAAGTCCGCCGTCGCCGCCTCCGACGCCCGCTCGGCCAAGGCCGACGACGCCCGCAAGGTGATCTGGGCCGCCACCGGCAAGCCCGTCCTCGCCTGGGAGACCGTGGTCACCGGTACGCAGGCCGACGGCACCCCGAGCCGCCGCCACGTCATCACCGACGCCACCAGCGGCAAGGAGCTCTACTCCTACGAGTCCATCGAGACCGGCGTCGGCAACACCATGTACAGCGGCCAGGTCACGCTCGGCACCTCCGGCTCCGGCTCGTACACCCTGACCGACGCCACGCGCGGCGGTCACAAGACGTACGACCTCAAGGGCGGCAGCTCCGGCACCGGCACGCTCTTCACCAACACCACCAACACCTTCGGCAACGGCCTCGCGTCCAACCGCGAGACCGCCGCCGCCGACGCCCACTACGGCGCCGCGATGACCTGGGACTTCTACAAGAACGAGCTGGGCCGCAACGGCATCCGCGGCAACGGCGTCGCCGCCTACTCCCGCGTCCACTACGGCAACGCGTACGTGAACGCCTTCTGGGACGACTCCTGCTTCTGCATGACGTACGGCGACGGCTCCGGCAACAGCAAGCCGCTGACCTCCCTCGACGTGGCCGGCCACGAGATGTCCCACGGCCTGACCGCCTCGACGGCCGGTCTGGTCTACAGCGGTGAGTCCGGCGGCCTCAACGAGGCCACCTCGGACATCTTCGGCACCTCGGTCGAGTTCTACGCCAACAACGCCACCGACAAGGGTGACTACCTCATCGGCGAGAAGATCGACATCAACGGCAACGGCACGCCGCTGCGTTACATGGACAAGCCGTCCAAGGACGGCGCGTCCAAGGACGCGTGGTACTCCGGCATCGGCAGCGTCGACGTCCACTACTCGTCGGGCCCGGCCAACCACTTCTTCTACCTGCTGTCCGAGGGCAGCGGCGCGAAGACCATCAACGGCGTCAGCTACAACTCGCCCACCGCGAACGGCGTCACCGTCACCGGCATCGGCCGGACCAAGGCCTACAAGATCTGGTACAAGGCCCTGACCACCTACATGACCTCCACCACCAACTACTCGGGCGCCCGCGCGGCCACCCTCTCCGCGGCCTCTTCCCTCTACGGCGCGAGCAGCGCCGAGTACACCGCGGTCGCGAACGCCTGGAACGGCGTCAACGTCACCAAGTAAGCCCGCCCGTGCGGTCACCGGCGGCATGCCGCCGGTGACCGCGCCGCTGGTGACAGGCATCAAAGAGCCGTCCCCGACCGCCGATGCGGTCGGGGACGGCTTTTGGTGTGTCAGGCGAGGCGTCCGAGGAAGGTTCGCCAGGCGTCGGGGGTGAAGGTGAGGGCCGGGCCGGCGGGGTGCTTGCTGTCGCGGACGGGGACGAGGTGGGGGAGGTTGGGGGCGACTTCGACGCACTCGCCCTGCGCGCCGCTGTAGCTGCTGGTGCGCCAGGCGGCTTCGGTGAGGTCGGGCAGAACGAGGTTGACCTGGTTCATGGTCTGTACTCCTTGGCGATGCGACGAATCAGCGCGAGCGATGACGTGGCCGAAGAGCTGTCGAAATGTGGCGACGCGGTCGGGGACCCGTTTTTGTCGTGTCAGGCGAGGTGTCCGAGGAAGGTCCGCCAGGCGTCGGGGGTGAACGCGAGGGCCGGGCCGGCGGGGCGCTTGCTGTCGCGGACGGGGACGAGGTGGGGGAGGTTGGGGGCGACTTCGACGCAGTCCCCCTGCCCGCCGCTGTAGCTGCTCGTACGCCACATCGAGGTGACTGCATCCGGTGTCGGGTGGACGTTGTTGCTCATTCCCGGTACTCCTTGGCGACGCGATGGATCAGCTCAAGCGATTCCGTCGGTGGCAGAGCTGCCATGCGCGCATCGTCGAACAGTGCGCGGTAGCGGGCGACCTCGAGCTCTCCCTCTATCCAGATATTGCCGGTCGGGGCCTCGGTCAGCACCAGGTCGAGCGATGCCATCTGCGGAAAACTCAGCAGCAGGTACGGCCCGAACATACCCGAATGTGCACCCCGCGAGAACGGCAGCACTTGCACGGTGACGTTGGACCGCTCAGCCATGGAGGCCATGTGCTCCAACTGTGCTCGCATGACGGTGGCCCCACCGACTTCCTGCCGGAGGGCGCTTTCCGAGAGAACTGCCCAGTAGTCGATAGGCGTCTCGCTGGTGAGCCGTTCCTGCCGAGCGAGGCGCACGTCGACGAAGCGATCGATTTCCTCGGCCGTCTGCCAGGTGCGTGAGGCGACGGTCACGGCCCGCCCGTACTCTGCCGTCTGCAAGAGGCCGGGAACCAATTGCACCTGGTAGGTCCGGATGCTGTCGCAGATCGCTTCCATCTCGATCTGATCGCGGTACGAGTCGCTGAGCAGGGAGCTGTAGTCATGCCACCAGCCCTCGCGGCGGCGTCGGTTGGCGCGTCGGGCCAGTGCCGTGAGCCGTTCGCGCGCTGCCGGGTCGTCCACGCCGTACGCCTGCATGAGCGCGACCAGGTCTGGTGTCCGCACGGGAACGTGACCGTTCTCGATGCGGCTGATCTTGCCCTTGGTGCAGTCCAGGACCTCTGCCGCAGTTGCGGTGGTGAGACCGGCTGCGTCGCGGAATCGCTTGAGTTCGTCGCCGAGTTGGCGACCGAGCACGGTGGATGGCTTCACGTTCGGCATAGACACGTGCCTATCAGAGTTCAGACCCTGGCAGCGGCAGTTTTCCCGAACGGGTGAATGTCGGGCCCAACACTCCATTCAACGTTGCGTGGAGCGACGTCTAGCGGCACTCTCAAGTTCTGCCGGGCCACGCATCAGGCCCGATCCCAGTGGGCTTGAACGACAGCTATCGACCCTTAGGGGGCTGCTGTGTCCGTCATCAGCGAGATCACCTTCCGCCTCTCCCGCCACCGTCGCAGCGCCTCCAGAGCGAGAGCGGTCCTCCACGCGGTCCTGGGTGACTGGGGCGCGGGTCGGGAACTCCTCGAAGCCGCGGAACTCGTCCTCTCCGAACTCGTCACGAACGCCCTGCGCGTACCGGTACCCAGTGACCGGCAGGTGGGGGTGCGGATCGCCCACTCGGCGACGGGCGGCATGCTCCGGCTGGAGGTGAGCGACGCGGGGGATGGGCGGCCCGAGATCCAGAAGCCGGAGGCGGAGGACACCCACGGGCGGGGGCTCCAGATCGTGGACGCGCTCACCGACAACTGGGGCGTCAGCCCGCGCCCGGGCGGCATCGGGAAGACGATGTGGGCGGACCTCAAGGCCCCGGAGCTGGTGCCCGTGCCGCGTACGAGGGAGGCCGCCGCCGTGACCGTCACCAAGGGCCTGTCCGTGCGGGTCGGGCAACAGTGGCGCACCGTGCGGAGCGTGGGGACCGATCGGTACGCGGCCGGGGGCCTTGCGGTGGTGCTCGGCCTGGACGAGGGGCCGCCGCTGCGGGTGCCCGCGGCGACGGCCCTGGTGGTACGGGGGTGGAGCGAGGACCGGGGCGATACCGGGCAGGAGGCCTAGGGGTGACCGGTGGGCCGGCCGTGGGCCGGACCCGTCCCGGGGCGGCCGGCCCGCATGCCTCACGCTCTCCGCGCCTCACGCCTCTCCGTGCGTCACACCACGCCACACCTCACGCGTCGTAGTGGATCACGCCGAACTCGTCCATCGTCGGGTGCATCTTCATCGGCTCGGTGTCGTCCACGTCCGACGGCCGGGGCTTCTCGGGGCCGTCCGGGCCGACCCGGACCATGCGTTCGGTCCGGCAGATGTGGAACAGTCGCCCGTCGAAGGTGAGTTCGTTGGAGCGGCCGAGGGTGCGGAACTCCTCCGCCGCCCGTGCGTACCGCTTGCGCTTCTTGTCGTCGAACTCGTAGATCATCGGCCAGAGTTCGTTCAGCGCGCCGTACAGGAACGCGCGCGCGTCGTGTGGGGTCGTCATCAGGGACCCCTGCGGCTCCCAGGCGGCGCCCCGCTTCTCGACCACCCCGAAGGTGGTCGGCATCAGCACGACCTCCGGGTGGGTCCGTACCGCCTGCTCGGAGTCGGCGCTGACGTCATCCGGGTAGCGCTCCCCGTCGTAGGTGAACTCCCGCAGCCAGAGCCGCAGCGCCTCCGCCATCGGCCGGTTCTCCCGGGCCGGATCGAGGACGAAGTCGAGGTCGGGGGAGGGCGAGCGCTTGCGGCTCAATTCCCAGGAGCACAGGAGCGGTTCGACGTCGGTCGGCCGGGGCGGTTCGAGACCCTCCTGCCCGGACCGCGCCAGCTCGTCGCCCCGCACCACCCGGAACCGTTCGCCCAGCACCTCGACCTCGTCGATCGGCTCCTTCTCCAGGACGGCGACGGCGTCGAGCAACTCCCGGCGCTCGGCGGGGACATCGGTGTCGTCCTTGGCCCGGAACCACAGCATCGAGTGGAGGCTGTCCCGCGACCCCTGCGGCGTCGCGTCCCGCAGCGGCGACACCAGCCGCCAGGCCCCGTCCCGGTGCACGGCGACCCCGAACAGCGCCCCGCGCACCGACAGCGACGGGTAGCGCAGGAACCGCTCCATGGCGTCCCGCTCGCTGACCCAGGCCACGGGGTCCTCCTCCTGGATGAGGTTCTGCTGCGCCTTCTCGATCCGCGACTTCCAGTCATCAATCATGCGCGCATTGTGATCCTTCGGGGCCGCCCGCCGTGCCGAAACGGCCGAACTGTCCGGCGGACGAGCGATGTTGCGACACCGGGCTTGCCACGAGGGCCCCGGTAACGAGGGGTGGGTGCGGGGTGTGAGCGCAGGTCACCGTAGGGTTCGGCTCCCTTGGTGAGAGGAACGATTCGATGCTCGGCTACTGGTTCGCGGTCGTACGCCGCCTGCTCTTCCCCGCGCTGACGACCGGCGCGCTGTTCGCGGCCTGCCTGGCGGCGCTCCTGATCGCGGGCGGGGACGTGGTGGTGAGCGAGGCCGTCCCCGAGGTCCTCGGCGCGGGTGCGGGCAGCGCGTTCGCCTTCCTGGCCATCCTGTCCATGGCCGCCGCCGTGGGCGCGATACGCACGGCCCGCCGGTACGGCCTCGCGCTCGGCCCCGAGGCCGTCGCCCTGCCGAGCGTTCGCGAGGTGCGGGTGCCGGGCATCGCGAAGAGGACCGCGTTCCAGTTGACCGACAGTGTGCGGTACGCGATCGAGAACGACCCCGCCGTGCCGCTCGACGAGGTCACCACCTTCGGCCACGGCACCCTGGACCTGACCCTGAGCGGCCCCTCGGACACCAAGGTCGTCGTCGAGATCCGCATCACCCCCGGCCCGGACACGACGACCGCCACCATCCAGGCGCGTCCCACCGCCACCCACAAGCGCCTGGACTCGGCGGCCTCCTGGGCGATGGCCGGCCTCATCGAGCGCCGCACGCTGGAAGCCCTGCACGCCGAGGCCACCCCGGCCGGCGACCCCGCCTGACCGCCGATCCCGCCGTAGGGGCGGTCAACGACGGCTAGCATGACGGGCCGTCGAACCGGAGTAGACCGGAGGGTGGGGGAGCGGTGAGCGGTCTTACCGAGGCGAAGCTGAAGTCGCTGGCCGGGAAACGTTCATTCGAGCGTGGACTCGACTACGTCGACGACGTATCCGGCCTGGAGATCGGCGACGGCTGGATCAGAGCGTACGTGCGCGGCACGGAGCGGTACGAGGCGGAGCTCCTGCTGGGCGGGCGCAAAGGGCCGACGGGCACCTGCGATTGCCCGTACGGCCAAGAGGGCAACTTCTGCAAGCACTTGGTCGCCCTCGGCCTGACCGCGATCGCCCAGGGGGCCGACCTCCCCGCCCGGCGCGCGTCGGCCCGGGACCGGGCGCGGGGCTTCGAGACCTGGCTGTCCGGTCTGAACCGAGACGAATTGCTCGCACTTCTACGGGAAGAGATGGCCGGGGACCGGCAGCTGCGCCGCCGTCTGGAGGCGCGGGCGGCCGCCGCGCGTGGGGACCTGGCGGTGGTGAGGTCCCGGGTCCGCGAACTGTTCGACATCACCCCGTTCGCCCAGTACGACTATGTCGAGTACTCCGACGCCCGCGCCTACACCGGTCAGGCGAGGCAGGCGGTGGCCGCGATCCGGTCGCTGACCGCCTCGCACCGGGCCGCCGAGGCGATGACCCTGGCGCGGGAGGCGATCGACCTGCTGGCCGGGGTGATCGAACGCGTCGACGACTCCGACGGATCGCTCGAACAGATCGGCACCGACCTCGCCGAAACCCACCACGAGGCCTGCCGCGCCGCCCGTCCCGACCCGGAGGAACTGGCCCACTGGCTGGCCGCGCACGCCGTCGCCGACGCCTCCGACCTGACCGACCTCGACCCGCTCGACTACACGGACCTCCTCGGCGACCGGGGCATGGCCGCCCTGCGCCGGTACGCGGTCGAGGCGTGGCAGGCCAACCGGACGGGCTGGGCCGAGAAGGATCTGATGCGGCGCCTCGCGAAATCCGGGCGGGACATCGACACGGTGATCGCCGTCCACGCGGCGGACCTCGCGCCGAACGGCCACACCCACCTGCTCATCGCCCGCGAACTGGACACGGCGGGCCGGTCCGCCGAAGCCCTCGACTGGGCCGAGCGCGGCATCCGCGACACCGACGACCTCGCCACGATCGACACCGCCCTCGTGGACGACCTCGCCGGTCGGTACGCCCGCGCCGACCGGCTTGCGGATGCCGCCACCCTGCGCCGCGACCACTTCACCGCCTGCCGCACCCTGCCCACGTACCAGCGTCTCCGCGCCGCCGCCCAGGCCGCGAACCGCTGGCCGGCCGAGCGGGCAGCGGCCCTGGACCTCCTGCGCGCCGCCGCCGACCCGACCCTCGTCGACATCCTGCTCGACGACAAGGACACGGAAGCGGCATGGCAGGCGGCCACGACGACCGGCGCCCACGACGGCCAGTGGCTCACCCTCGCCGACCACTCCCGCCCCACCCGCCCCGCCGACGCCCTCACCGTCTACCTCCGCCTGGCCACCCGCCTCACCCACCAGACCGGCAACCACGCCTACGAACAGCTGGTCAGCCTGCTCCTGAGCATCCGCGACTGCCACCGCCACCTCGGCACACCGGACGACTTCACCACGTACGTCACCGCCCTGCGCGCGGCCCATCGCCGCAAGCGGAACCTGATGCGGCTGATGTACGAACACGGCCTGTGAGCCAAGATGACGGGCCGGCCGCCCGGGTGCCCGGGGTGCGCCCCACAGATCAGGCTGCGTTCGAACCCGACGGAGGACCATCGCCCGTCAGCAGGGATGTCGCGCGGCCGGCACGTCGATCGGCATCCCGGGGCAGGTAACGACTCGCCCGCCCGTGCCAGGAGACGACCAGCTCGTCTCGTGCCCGGGTGGCCGCCACGAAGAGCAGGGAACGGGCTCGTTGTTCCTCTTGGCGGCATCGGTCGGGATTGCTCAGCCGGAAGGCCTCGATGCGCTGATGGGGGATCAAACCTTCGCTGACGCCGGCAAGAAACACCCGCTGGAATTCGAGCCCCTTGAAACGGTGCATGGTGCCGATGCGCACGGTGTCGGTGTCGCGGGGGCCCTCCCTGCCGATCTCGCTTGCGGGAATCAGGAAAGGCTTGCACGCCAGTGTGTAGGCGAGCTGGGTGACTGCGGCCTTGTCCGGAACGCTGACGGCCATGGCCGCGTACGGAGTGCCGTAGTGCTCGTGTCGCTCCTTGAGCAGCGTGGCGATGGCCCTCATCTCGGTCTCCCAGTCGGGAGCACGCCAGTACTGGGGGGCCAGTCCCGTGAGGATGGAGCGGTACCCGTCCAGAGTGTCCGCACCGTCGTCGAGATCGTCGAAGCTCTCGCCGTGCACGAGACCGTGAGCACTGCCGAGGATCTCGCGCGTCGTGCGGTAGTTCAATGTCAGCCGCCGGGAGGCCCGGCCGGGAGTGCTGATGCCGAGCCTGCCCAGGACGACCTGGTGCGAATAGATACGCTGGTGGGCGTCCCCGACCAGGAAGATGTCGTTCGGCCCAGGCGCCACCATCGCTCGTAGCATCCGCCAGTGCGAGGCCGACAGGTCCTGAGCCTCGTCCACCACGATGTGGTGGTATCGAGGCTTGAGCCACATGCCGCTGCCGGCTTCGCGGTGGATGAGGTCCAGGCCGCCCTGCTCTTCCTTGTAACGCGCCTGTTCTGCGGCCTTGGCCATGCGGTGTTCCTCGATCCGCGCGGCCTCGTCGGCGATCAGCGCGTACGTGCTGCGCTTGGGTGGACCGTCCAGGAGCGCCCGGTACTTCGCCACCAGCTCCCATACTTGCTTCCGGCCGGCTCGTTGCAGCACACCCCGGCCCCGCCGTTCGGCCCGGAGGTACAGGCGTTCGGTACCACAGCCCTGGGCGAGGATGACGTGCTTGAACTCTGAGTCGAGGAAGTCGGCGTCGAAATCGAAGACCCCCGCCTCGGCGCACACCCGGTGCCAGAGAGCCATGGCCTCCTCGTCGCCCATGGGCATGCCGAGCACGGAGCTCGGATGCTGCTCGACCACTTCCCTGGCCAGCTGGTCCACGGACTTGACGTCGACCCGGCCTACGAGAGCGTCACCGCCGAGTCGCTGCAGGCGCTCCTTCAGATCGGCTGCGAGGTTGGTGTTGTACGTGGTCAGCAGGACGGGTCTGGTCTGCCCCGGTGGCAGCTGGGCGGCGAGGTGCCGGACCCGATGGAGGGCCACGACCGTCTTGCCGGTGCCCGGTCCCCCGGTGACCTTTGCCGATCCCTTGAACGATGCGGTGGCGAGCCTGTGCTGTTCGGGGTGGAGAAAGAGCCGCCAGGCGTCGAAGCCGTCCCCGAGCGCGTCCAGTACAGCCGCGTCCTCGGTACTGACCTGGGATACGGGGCGTCGTGCCGCCCGGGCCCAGTCCCACGGGTCGACCTCTTCGTCCGCCCGCCATTGGTCGGTGATGAACCTGCGGACTTCGAGCGGCTCCATGCCGTCATGCAGCGCGAGCAGTACTTCCCGGGTGAGACCGGGAAGGTTGTGGCTGAGGACGGCACTCAGCTGACGGCCGTCGGTGATCCTCCGCAGGGTGGGCAGGAGAGAGGCGGTGACCCCCAGGCCGACCAGTTCCTCGTCCTCGTACGGGGCGAAGAGAGGGACCGGAAGGGCGGCGGCGGCCGGCGCGGTCTCGGAAGCGACGGCCTCGATGCCGGAAGGGACAGCGGATGCGTCAGTGACGGAGGGCTGCCTTGGTGTGGTGCCCGGTTGTGAACCGGGCTCGGGGCGTACGGGCATCGCCACCACATTGGCGCTGACCTCGCTCTGGTCGACGAGCTCGACACCACCGGAGACCGCGTTGATCTCCACGGTCAGCCGGGCGAGCTCTTCCCGGGCCGACGGCCCGATCCGGACGGCCAGCAGACTGAAGCGGTTCTCCTCGGTTTCGAGCAGCAGCCCCATACGGCTGCTGTCGAGCGCCGCGACGAACAGACGCCCGTTTCCGCCCGCCTCACGAAGCAAGGTCAGCCGCAGGGCCCGGTTGGACCGGTCGGCCCGCAGTCGGCGGACGAAGTCGCCCACCGAGTTCTTCGTCGCCGCGTCGAGGCGCCGGATGTCCTCGTTGGCCTGCGGCGTGACCGCGACCTGTGTCCTGACCCCATGGCTCATTGCCGGTCCCCTCCCTCTCCGGACGCGCCCTGCCGCCCGTCGTCGAGCAGGGCTGCGAGCTCCTTCTCGTCCCATCCGCCAGGCGCCCGGACCCGCCACCCCGCCGCGGCGCACTCCGCCATGTAGGCGTCGTCGGCCGCGTCCTCTTCCAGGACCACCGCGATCCTGCGGTCCGGCCAGGCCAGTTCGAGCGGCCGGGAGATACCGGCGGCATCCCAGCCGGCCTCGGCGGCCCGCACGTCCCCGCGGTCCGAGAGCGTCTTGGCGAGGGCCTCGATCGCCGGGTCGCCCACATACGACAGCTCGCGCAAGACGAGCTCCCAGGCGGCGCGTTCCAGCGCGGTGGGAGTCGCGGGCGTCCCGACGGCGGCGGGTACGGGACGCACGGCCGCTTCGCCGGCCGTCCCCGGACTCGCGTTCTGGTCCTCGTGCTCCGGCACGACGAGCCCTGTCCCCGGGAGCGCGTCCCGCAGGGCCGTGAGCAGTCCGTCCGCCCGTACGGCCGTGGCCGCGAGCAGCCCCGCGTCGAACGAGTCCAGCTCGCTGCGGGCGAGTTGCAGCCCGTCGGCTCGGCCGGTCCCGGTCGGATCCAGGAACTGGAGTACGTTCCCCCAGCTCAGCCACGCCTTCCAACGCCGTCGATGGGTATCGCTGTCACCGGCCACCGCCTCCGCGCGGTCGTCGAGAACAGCCAGCGCACTCAGCCCCTGCGGTTTCACCCGGGCGTCGCCGATCAACACCAGTGGCAGGCCGGAGCCGTCACGAACGGGGAAGAGCTTCAGGCCATGACCGCTGACCGGCGGACGTTCGGCGCCCCGCAACGTCGCTTCGATCCATGGCACGGCGGCCTCGGGAGAGGCGTCCACGACCTCCTCCCGCTTCGCCAACGGGAGCAGCCCTCCGACACAAAGACGGGCCATCGCGTGCCAGCGCCGCAGATCAGGGTCGGCCAGGAAGCCGAGCAGGGCGGGGATGGCCCCTGCGAACACCCGGTCGATTTCGCTCGGATCCTGCTTCTGCTTCTCCCAACTGGCCCGTGCCCGGCCCCCCGGCGAGGCTTTGCCCTCGACGTCGTACGGCGGCCACGCGGCCCGCGCCGACGGCCCGGCCAGAGCGGGGGTGAGCGCTTGCGCGGCCTCGTCCCCTTCCGCCGCCGCACTCCGCCCTGCCCGGCCCCGCAGCTCCTTCTCCCAGGCCATGACGTCGTCCCAGGTGATCTGCCAGACCAGTATGCCGTCGGCACGCAGTCGGGCCCGCTTGGCGGCGTCCCCCGCGATCCGGTTCGTCGCCGCGGACGCGTGCCACCGGTAGCCGTCCAGGTAGACGGCCACGGGCAGGGGCGGCGCGCCGTCCGAGGTGGTCTCACCCGCGACGGGACGCAGCAGCAGGTCCGGCACCGTCCCCTGCGCGTGCAGCGGCTTCTGGGCCACCGACTCCCAGCGGATCGGCGAGCCGTCCCGCCGACGCAGGGTGAACTGCTTGCCCTGCCGGCCGGTCGGGGTCTCCTCGTGTTCCACGTCCGCCTGGTTGGCGGGTTCGGCGAGCCAGCGGTCGAGGCAGTCGATGAAGCGCCGCTCCAGGTCGCTCTGCGCCTGCTGGGCGAAGCGCCTCCGGTGCTCCTCCTCGTCTTCCTCGCGGCCCGCCCGGTCCTTGCGGACGGGCTTGACGTCCCACCGGCTGCGGCCGTCCTCGCCGAGCACGTCGTCGAGCATCCACAGGGCCTCGCGGCGGTCCAGGAACGCGTACTCGCGCTCCGGCGCATACCCCAGCAGACACAGGTGGCACGCGCGCCGGGACCCGTCTCGGCACGGGCAGTCGCGCAGATACGCCTGGGCAGCTGCCAGGACCGCCCGGAACTCCTCGCCCACGCCCTCGACGAGCCGCTGGAGGTATCCGGTGCCGCCGGGCAGCGAGTCGTAGAGCACCAGGTAGTTGCGGGTGAGCCCGGTCTCGCGGTCCGGCTCCGTGCTCGGCGTCGACCGGATGTGCGCCGGATCCCCGCCGTAACGCAGTGCGAGCCCCAGGTGCAGAGCCGCGGAGAACGACGCCAGCCGCTCCGGCACATGCAGCGTCGCGGCGGGCAGCAGGATGCGCAGCGCCTCGGTACGGTGCTCGGTCGCGGTGATCACCCGGCGGTCCTGGGCCTGGACGGCCCGGCCGCGGCGCCGTGTGGGACACCAGGGACGGTGATGCGCCAACTCCGGGCGCCCGGTCAGCGATTCGGACAGCTCCTCCTGTACGGGGGCGTGACCGGGATCGCGGTCGGTGGCGCCGCCGCACAGCGGGCAGAGCACGAAGGGCGTGAGGGTGACCTCGGTGCCGGCGAAGAACGTGTCCGGGCGCCGGCTCAGTTTGGCGGGCCCGAGGTTGAACCTCCGGATGACTGCCTCGCGTACGTGGTCGACGCCGAAAGTGGCGCCCAAGTGTCGCCAGCTCTCCTTGATCGCGGCCGGGTCGATGTCCACAGCGGTGGCGGTCGAGTAGTAGCGCTGGTTGCGCGAGTCGCGGTCGTCGATGATCCGGGCGTCGTCCCGCTTGTCCCGTGAAGTCACCTTGTGCGGGACGATCACATGATGCAGCGCGGCCCTGCCGCCGATGCCGGGTCCGGCACAGCGAGGGCAGGCCGACTTGTCGGCCTCGGCGTTCTCCGTACGCACGTGTCCGCAGTCACGGCACACCCGCCAGGTGACCACGGCGGAACGCGGGTCCTCCTCGTCATCCTTGGGGCGCGGGCCGAGATCGAAGCCGTCGATCGTGTGGTGATAGCCGAGGACGTAGTACGAGTTCCCGGGGGCCAGCTCGGTGAGCGCCGACTCGGAGGGCCGTGTGTACGTCCGGGTCTCGGTGCGCCACTGTGACGCCGGCGCCTTGTCCGCGTCGGCACCGGCGGCACTCCGAGCACGTCGGGCAGGCTCCTTGCGGGTCAGCGCGGCCTCAAGCCGTACGCCGTCCTCCACGAGGCTGTAGTTCGGCAGCAGTCCCCATTCGACCAGGAACGCCTGGGCCCCTGCCTGCGCGAAATCCTGGATCTGCTTGGCGACGGCCATCGCCTCCCGGACGAGGTTCCGCTTCTCCCGGGCCTCGTCCTCCACGTTCTCGTGGAGCGCCTCCGCCGCTTCGTTGATCAGGGCGCGCCGGTCCACGAGCTCGGCCCTCTCGGCTTCCCATGCCTCCTCGGCGTCCCGCAACTCCTCGGCCAGCTTCCCTGCGGCATAGCGGTGCAGGGTGGAACGGGCGTCCTTGGAGACTCCGGAGTCCGGCACTCCGTCGATCTCGGGGAACAGCTTCAGGAAGTCGTCGACCAGGTCACGCCGTCCGGTCACGGCCTGAGAGAACCGCCGCAGCCAGCCGACCCGCCCGAACAGGGCCGTCACCCGGTCGGGCAGCGGGGTGACGCCCTCCAGCCGGCCGCGCGCGGCCAGGTCGACGAGGTGGGCGACGTACTGACGCCGTAGCAGCTCGCCCGCCGACAGGAAACATCCGGGCGGCAGGATCCGCCCCGCGATCAACTGGCGAGGCTCGGACAGGTGGTAGAGGGCGCGGGGGCTGGTGTCGGCGAGCGACACCATGAGCGCGTTGCCCGTGGAGCGGCCCGCCCGGCCGACCCGCTGGACGTATCCGGCGGTGCTCGGCGGCAGCGACGCCAGCACGACGGCTTCCAACTGGCCGATGTCGATGCCGAGTTCCAGTGTGGGCGTGCAGGAGAGCACGTTCGGATCGGTGTGTCGGACACCCTGCCGGAAGCCCTTCTCGACCTCCTCGCGCTCCTTGCGGCCGAGCACACCGGTGTGCTCGGCGGCGACCACGCTGTACGGCCCTGCCTCCCGGTACAGCCGCCGGTAATAATCCAGCCGGTAATCCCGTCCGGCCCGGCCGGGAGCGTTCTTGGAGGGAACCGCCAGCTGTCCCGCGCAGCCCTTGAGCAGACAGGGCAGGCCCTGCCACACCCCGACCCGCTCCGGTGGCACGGTCTGCGTCCAGCCGCACTCCGGGCAGACCAGGGCCGCGTGCGCCGTCTGCTCGTCGGTCAGCGGCCGCACCCGGATATGCCCGGGAGTGAGCCCGTAGACCCCGTGCTCCCGGTTGCTGCCGCCCGCCTTGTTCTCCCCGGTGCGCCGGTGGGCCAAGGCGCCGATGTCAGCGTGGGCCAACTGCGGCATCAGCTCGGCCAGATAGCTTGTGGCGAGGGCGCGGTCCATACCCAGGCAGCGCTCCGCGAAGTCGGCGTACCAGCTCTCCTTGGTGTCGACCCGTTCGAAGTCCGTCCGGCCCGAGCGCGCTCCCACCAGGATGAAGGCCGGTGCGTCCGAGTTCCGCCCGAAGGCCTGCATGCCTTCGGGACGTCCGCCCCAGACCGTGTAGCGGCTGCGTCCCTCGGCGTCTATGAAATCGTCCAGCCACGTGTGACGGATGCCGCCGCTGATCCGCACGTGCTCCAGGAGTCCGCGGACGAATCCCTCGAAGCGGCGCAGTCGTTCCGGTCCGGAAGCGGGCAGGGTCGGCCGTGCGCTCTTTCCGGCCGGCTCGTTGCCGTCCTCCGCCTCTTCGGGGTCCACGGGCAGCTGCCGCCGCAGATGCTCCTCGTACAGTCCCTCGGCGAGCTTGGCGGCACTTCCCGGATCCGGCAGGTACACCTCGGCCGCCGCCGTGCGGGTCAGCTCCAGTGTCCGGCCCATCCGGGAGTTAAGCCCGAACTCCAGCAGGGTGTTGAACGCCAGCCGCTCACCGACCAGATCCCACGTGCCCTTCGGCAGCCGCTTCTTGCCGGCGAGGAGCCGCTTCACCCGGTCCACGTCGTGCAGGTCGGGCGGCACGACCGAGGCGAGCAGCTTCTCCTTGTCCACGGAAGCTCGCCTCACCAGCGCGGCGATCAGCTCGTTGAGCGGTACGCCGTCGGCAGCGAGGCCCGATTCCTCCGCCGTGCGCTCCGTCAGCTGTTCCTGGATAAGCGACCGCAGGGAGAACTTCCAGGCCCGCGATGCCACGAACCCGGCCCGATGCGCCGCGTCCTGCACGGAGTCGTTGAAGATCAGGGTCTTGCGCCGGTCGCTGCCCTCGGCGTCCTCCTTCGGCAGCTCCCCACCGGTGAACAGCTGCGTGACGGCCACGGAGGCGAGCGGGGCGACACCGGCACCGAGGAAGCGGATGCCCTGCGCCTGTCCGCACGCCGGGCAGCGGTCCTGCTTCGTGTACTCGTCCTGATCGGCGTTGTCGAACCACGCCTTGACGAACACCCCGTTCTCCGGAGTCTCCGCGATCGAGCCGTCGGCTCGGAACACCTCGTCGGGATCGATCCGGCGCAGTGCCTCCCCGCTGTCCTCCAGGACGAGCACGGTCGCCTCACGCTCTGCCGCCCGCTTTCCGCGCCGTATGTTCCGGCCGAGTGTCTGCCGGGCCTGCCTCGCCGCCTCGGCGGGAGTCGCCGCGATGAGCGCCCGCACCCGCGCCTTGCCGTTGCCGCCGCCCGCGCTGAGCCGGTAGACGTCATCAGGCGCGGTGACCAGGGAGGTCGGGTTCCGCTCGGGGACGATGGCGCTCCAGCCGGACCGCCCGCAGTGCCGGCAGTACGCCGACGGCAGCCGCCCGGCCCGCGCCACGGCCTGGCGCCGGTCCGCCTGCGCGGCGGAGACGACTGCCGCGGTGGCGGCCTGATCGGCGTCCGTCCAGGAGAAGACGGGCTTCGGCGACACGAACCGCAGCACGCGGGAGAGCGAGCGCACCCACAGGTGCGTCTCGACGAGCAGCAGGGGCCGTTTCTGATCGGCGGGCGCCTTCGGATCGCGGGCCACCGAGATCAGCGCGATGAACCGGTCCAGCGCGGTGGCCGCCCCCTTCGGATCCTGGGCCGCCGTCACCCGCCACGCGGAACTGGTGGGGAAGGAGGCCAGGATCTCCTCGGCCGTGAGTGGCTGGTCCACATCGGCTGTCAGCAGATCGTGGGTGAGCGGGTGCGCGAGGAGACGGCGTCCCATCTCGCGGGCGTCGGACGTGTCGCAGCCGAGCACCATGCGGCAGACGGCGTCGAGCCCGTCATCACTGGCGGCCGGATCGGGCAGGGCCACGAGATCAGTGGGGGAGGGCAGCGGCAGGGACAGGTCGACGGGGGAGAGGAAGGAGTTCAGGTCGCGCCGGTCTTCCCCGACCACCGCGTCATCGGGGAAGCGCATGCCGAACACCTGTGAGGCCACGTCGAGCATGGCCCGGGGGCCGCTCGCGCCGCCCTGGTCCTGCCGGTCGGGCACGGGCGACTCGCCGAGCGTCGCCGAGGTCGCCACCGGGCAGATCGAGCCCAGCGGACGCCCCTCCTCGGCAGCCCCGACGGCTGTGCCGAGCCGCCGCAGCAGCATGGCGACATCGGTGCCCTGCGCGCCGTCGTACGTGTGGAACTCGTCGATCACGATGTACGCGAGGTCGGTGTCGGCCCACAGCGGGGCGTCCTGCTGCCGCTGGAGCAGGAGGTCCAGCATTTTGTAGTTCGTGATCAGGATGTCCGGCGGATTCCGCCGGATCTCGGCCCGGTCCACCGCGACCCGCCCGTACGGCGAGCCGTTCTTGGCGGAGCTCGCCTCACCGATGTACAGCCCGGCCGTCACGTCCGCCAGGCGCTCATCGGTCAACAGCTTGCCGATCCGGTCGGCCTGGTCACCGGCGAGGGCGTTCATCGGGTAGAGCAGCACGGCCTTGATCCCGTGCTTGCCGGCTGCCTTGGCGCGCCGGCAGTGGTCGATGATCGGGACGAGGAACGACTCGGTCTTTCCGGAGCCCGTACCGGTGGTGACGAGCGTGGGCTGCGGGACGTGTCCGTCCTTGGTGGTCAGGCGCGCGAAGGCGTCGGCCTGATGCGCGTATGGCCAGAAATCGCCCTTGTGCCAGTCGAGGTGCCGCTGCCAGCCGTCCTCGGCGGCCCGGAAGGGCCGCCGGATCCGGTGGTACGGCCCGCGGAAGAGCCCGTCGGCCGGGTCGGTGAGGAAGTCGGTCAGCGCTTCCTGGGTGTCGGGCTCCGCCAGCGCGAACGTAGTGGTCAGATACTCGACTGTCGTGTCGCGCAATGCCTGCGCGGCGAGTGTGGGTCTCATGGCGCCCGCCGGCCCTCCCCGTACGTCCTGCTCCGGTGTTGCCCCGGAGGCCCTGCCCTACTCGTGTCACCGACCAGGGGTGAGAGCTTCACCCTCGGTCTCGACCACCTTACGTGGCGGGTCGGACAGCGGGGCGGCATCGGGCCGGGAGGGGCTGGTGCGAGGGCCCTGCGGCAGGGCGCCTCCTTCTGGACCACGTGCGAGGGCGGTGTGCCGCCGCCCTGGCCGTCCGGCCCCTCCCTGCGAGGGGAGAGGACGGACGGCCGCTGCGCAGGTTTCGCCGCTCGGCCTACTCCTGGGCGGTGTCCGGCGGCTCGGTGTCCCCGGGCTCCCAGCCGGCGGCCCGCATCCGCCGCGTGAACTCCGCGTGCGCGGTCCGCATCTCCTTCACCCGGTCCGCCCGGTAGAGCGGGCCCTCGTACCCGTCGGGCACGTTCGCTTCGAGTGGGAAGTCCTCATGCGAGCTGAGCTGCTTCCAGGCGTCCTTCGGCTGGCCGTGGCCGTGCACCTGGTGGGCTTTGGTGATGCGCCTCCCAGACGCATCGAACCACATATGCTCTTCTTGCTTTTGCATGGCGGGGAACCGGGCTTGATACATCGCCACTAGTTGGTCAGCTGTGATGCCCAGCCATACAGCCACGAGGGAATCAATTTCGACCAATGCCGCACGGCGAGATAGTTCAGAGCGTAGCGGGCTATTGGAGTTCCAATTTGAGCTAATGCCGTCTGTAAGGGGAGAAAGCAAGGGCCAATGGGTCGCCCATGAGTCCTGATCCCAGGCCGGTGAGTAGAGCTCAGCCCACAGATGGTCATACGTTGCTGTCTGGCAGTTCAGTCGGATTGTACGCAGCGTGAGTGCCGAGGTGAGAGGGTGCTTCGTGGTGGGCGCTGGCATAACCTCCGCTTCGCCCACGCGTAGGTCTCCGCGTTCTGTGATGCGGAGGAAGTATTCCAAGGGCAAGGACGACCAGAAGCCCGCCACTTGCACGGTTTTGTAGTTGTCCTGGGCGATTAGGGTATGAACCTGATCGACATGGGATGGTCCAGGAGGGATCAATGCTGGCGTGAGCGACCGGGCGTAGTCGGAAGGGGTCCTGCGCCGCCATGCCATGCGATAGAAGGATGTCCACGGTCGGGTGGCCCAATCCCGCAGCACCCCTTCAATGGCCACCTCAGGGGATGCATCTACTTCAGTCGCGAGGTCTGAAGCGATGGAAAGTGCCCGCCTATCGGCATGTAGCAATTTCAAGAGACTGTAGTCGATCCACTCTCGCTTATGGAGCCCTTCAGAGTACTTGCTCCGATTATTTGTTGGCCGGTAGTGGGTGCGCGGCAATGCTTCTGGTGCTAGATCTGGATAATTCCACGACTCCATGTCAGCGGCTACCCGGGCGTCTTGAGTTGGTTGTGCAGTAAATGGGGTAGCCAGACTGAAGAAGCGAGGTTGAAGGATTACATCGTTCCAGGACGCCGCTGAGCCAGAGCGCCACGTGAAATATCCGGCGGTTCGATCGTTTTTCTCATGGAATCCCGGACTGACGCGCGGGTGCATTGAACTCAGTCGATGGGAATATTTGGCTAGGGCTTTGATAGCAGATTCTTCGGAGCGTGTGATAGGGAAAAGAGCCTTTGCCTGTTCCGTGGGTGCGTCGTTATGGCCTCCTAGGGTATGCCACGCTGACAGCATCGACTGGGTGACAATGGAGATGCGTGAGAGGTGCGGGCGTGTATCCCATTCCTCCTTGTCCATTCGGAAGATTCCTGGGACTTCCCCCGAGCCGTCATGTCGTACAGACTGCGACAGTGTCGCTGGGTGAAACAGCCAGTTCATGTGCTCGAAGCGCACAGGACTCTGCCGACCGTAGACGTTGATGCTGAAGTGCGTGCTGTGGTGGACAGGAGGTGCAAAGAGCCTGAGCTCGTTAGCAAAGTCCGCGTGCAGCCGCAGGTGATGGTAAGCCGCCTGCCGGAGTGCCCCCTCTTTGGCGCCCGTAAGGTGTGTTGCCGGGTGGATGAGCCCAGCGGCCCCCTGGGCGCCAATTGCTCGCCATGACAGCAGCATGAACGCCCGATACAGATCGGGCTGTGTTCCCACCAGTTCGGGATTGGCGTCCAAAGATGCCAAGTACCCGGACAATGCGGCGGAGTCAGCCAACTCTCCCATGAATGCAGACCGAGCCGCCTCCCCGCCCAGCACTGCCGCCTTGCGTTCCGCCCAAGCCTCGTTACTCGGCTTCTCCGCCAGTTCGAACCACGGCTCGAACTCCGCGAGGACCCCGCTCTCCTTCCACTCCTGCTTGACCCACGGAGGGTTCCCCACCATCAGGTCAAACCCACCCCCCGCAAACGCATGCGCGAAGTTCAGCTCCCAATGGAAGAATCCCCGGTCCTTCGCGATGCGGACCGCCGTCCCGTGCCACGGGAAGAGGTCACCCAGGTTCAGGGGGTCCACCCAGCCCGAGATCTCGGTCATCTTCTCGTCGAGGGCCGCCTCGAACTCGTCCAGACCCTTGAGCCCGTTGACCTTCGGAATCTCGAACAGCGACCCGGTGTCCTTCCCCGGCTCCACATCCACCCGCCCCAGGACCGACTCCGCGAACTCGATCCAGTCGTCCAGGTCCCGCAGAGCTACCTTCCGGTCGTGGCTGCCCCTGTTGAGTCTCTTCAGGTCCTGCGCGCCGTTGAAGTAGTCCGGCGCCGTGCCGTCGAGCAGCGAGACCTCCTCCAGCGGCCAGAACCACAGCGCGCACCACGCGTCCATGACCTGCTTGAGCCGCCAGTACGGACTGCCCTCCATCTGCAGAGCCTCACGGACGGCCTCCCGGTCCATCACCGGAGTCGACCGCTCGCCTCGCCCCTCCACACCCCACACCGGGATGTCACGGGAGATCTCCTGCTCCGACAGCTCAAGCCGCAGCCTGACCAGGCCCCACAGGTACTCCACCCGCTCGGCCAGGGCCCGCAGGCGCCCTGTCTGACCGAAGGAACCCTCGTCCGCGCCCGCGCCACCGCGCCGTGCCGGTGCGACCCGCTTCTTGGGAGTCGCGGCCTCGGCCGCTGCCGCCGCCGAGAAGTCGAAGCCCGACTGCTCCCAGATCTCCAGGCCCAGATCGAGCGCGCCCTGCCCGGACCGCACCTCCCGCGCCAGAACCGTGGCCTGGCTCGTCGGGGTCTTCTCCGACGCCGCTGCCGACGTCTTCTTCTCGCCCTTCGGCGCCCGGCGGATGCCCGAACGCCACTTCTTCATCGCCTCGATGAGCTCGGGGTCCAGCCACTCGGCCACCGCCCCGGCCACCACGCTCTTCCCCGTGGCCTTCCGCACCGACACCGAGTCGCCGACCGCCCCCCACCCGAGCGCCGGCAGCAGGAACTGGTGCACGGGCCGGTGGACCCCCGCACCCCCCAACTTCTCGGTGAGCGGGACCGCCTTCGGCGCCTGCTGGTCGGAGGCCTTCAGCCAGCCGCCCTTGTCGAGGGACTGGCCCGGGTACACCTTCCGTGCCGCGCCGATCAACGAGTTGCCGCGGTGCAGGTGCAGGCCGTACCAGGGCGCTCGCATGCCCGGGTACATGGTGTTGAGCCACAGCGAGATCTCCGCCAGCTCCACGGCCGTCTTGTTGAGGTCGACGCCGTACGCGTTGTGGAGGGCGATGTACGCCTTGACCTTCTGGAGCTCGCGCGGGTACTCCTCCGGGTCGATCTGCTCGCCCCGCTCGTGCTGGGCCAGCTTCAGGTACAGCTCGGCCAGCTGGTTGACCGCCTCGTTCAGGAAGGCGCCGGAGCCGAGTGCCGGCTCGCACACCCGCCAGCGCAGTACCTCCGCCGCTGTTACCTCGGACTTCTCCGGTTCGCGCGGGTCCACACGGCCCTCGTCGTCCAGGCGGAAGCGGAGCGTCTGCTCGACGGTCGCCTGGGTCAGGGACTCGGGCGTGTAGTACGAGGCGCTGGTCTGCCGGTCGCGGCCGGCCAGCCGGTACACGTACGAGCCGACCGGGTGCACCACCGAGTCGGGCACGCCCGTCTCCGGGTTGATGCCGTCCTCCTTGACGAAGACGCTGTCGCCCGGCGCGTCCGAGTACAGCCCGCTCCGCACCTGGCCGGTCGTGATCAGCCAGGAGCCGCCCTCCGGGTTGCCGCCCTTGGCGACCTCGTACATCGGCTCGGTGGCGATGAAACCGGTGTACGACATCAGGCCCTCGTACACCGCGCCGAGGTGGTTGATGCTGAGGTTGGCGTAGCTGATGAATCCGCCGCGGCCCTTCCCCCGGCCCTCGACCAGCGTCAGGTGGCGGAGGACTTGGTGCAGCACCTTGTTGCGCAGGCGCAGATCCAGGGGCCTCGCCGGGGCCGGCGAGCCGTCGGAGCGAGTCTCGTGCGGATACGGAATGCACTGTCCGACCAGCTTTATCGACTCGGGGTCGAAGAGACGCGAGCGCAGGGCCTCGATGCGTACGCCTTCGTGGCCGTCGTCCTCGACCAGCTCGGGCGCCTCCTCGACCGGCGCGCTTCGGTCGGTGACCGTCCTGGCCACCGGGTGGCCGGTGAACACCTTCTCGAAGAGCAGGGCCAGGGACTCGTGGAAGTGGAACCGGTCCCGGGAAGCGCTGCCGAGCTTCTCCTGTACGACGAGCTCGCGCAGCCGGGCAATGCTGTACCCGGTCGCGTACGCTTCGCTTTTCACCGGCAGGATGTCGAGCTCCGGACGGGCCTCCGCGTACAGCAGGAACAGAATGCGGTACAGGTAGCGCAGCGACTCCTCGGTCAGGAGGTGCCGCAGAGCGTCGGGCTCCTTCAGAGTGTCGGGCAGCCAGTCCGGCAGGTCCTCGGGGCGGACGCCGAACTCCTCGCGGGCGCGTTCGAGCACCTCGTTGGCGATGAGCTGGACGGACTTCTGGAGGCCGACGCGGAGCTCGGCGGTCACGCCCACCGAGTGGTCCCGGGACTCGGCGACCAGCTTGGCGATCTTGTCGTCCGAGCCGTCTTCGCCGGGCCGCAGCGACGAGGCCGCGAAGATCGCCGCGATCAGGTCGATCTCGTTGGCCTTCGCCCCCTTTGCCGCCTTGCGGGGCAGGGCCGTGTCCAGGTTCACCGCCAGATAGCGGCCGCGAGAGAAGGCCTGCCGGTCGGCGAGGATCAGCACGCCACCGAAGAGGAGCAGCGCGTAACGCGGGGCGTTCTCCGCGTTCAGCACCCAGGACGCGAGCTCGCGGACCGTCGTCAGCGTCTTTGAGGACGACACGCGGACCGGAGCGGGAAGGAGGTTCGCGGGCCCGTCACCGCGGGTGGCGTCGAGGTCCTCCGCGAAACCGCCGGTCAGGACGAGGACACCCGGCTCCGAGTGAGCCACCGGCACGGCAATCGGGCCGGTCGGGGTACGGGCGGTGAAATGGCCCGGCTGCGGGGAGAAGGACAGGGCCTTCAGCAGGCGTTCGTGCCAGCCGGCCAGGGTGGTCCGCCAGTCGCCCTCAGGCGTGGTGACGGCTCCGGTCTCCGCAGGCGTGGGCTGGAAGGTGGGCGGCTCCCTGTCCGGTCCCACGGCCTTCAGCACGGCGGCGGCCGCCTCCTGCGCGGCGACGGCAGGTGCGTACGGCAGCCCGTTGTACTTCTCCGCGTCCGGGCCGAGCTCCGCCCGTGCATCCATGTACGGGCGGGTCAGATCGCGCAGGCTCTGCCGGGGCGTGGCCTGGCCCTGGCGCTCCAAGGCGGCCCACTCCTTGAGAGGGCCGCTCGCGAGCTGCTTCGGCAGGATGTCGTCCAGGTAGAAGGACGGGAAGTACTCGCGCTCGTTGATCAGGGAATCGAACGTCACGCCTGCTGCTCCTGCTCGCTGTTCATGGGGGTGCGGTCGAGCGGACGGGGATGTCCGCACCGGGGATTCATACGCCGGGCTCCAGTACGGCCAGGACCCGGACCATCGGGTCGCCCGAGGTCCGCAGGCGGGCCGCGGCCTCGGCCAGGCGGTCCGCCGCATCGTCGCGGGTGGACCGGGTGAAGCCCGGGAGCAGCTCCTGTCGCCAGGTGCCGACCTGCTTCTCGTACGCGCGGAGCGGGGCGTCCACGTCCCGGTCCGCGAGCTCCCGCAGTCCGACGAGCGTACGCCGGGTCTCGGCCACCGCCTTGGGAACCAGCGGCTGAAGATCCTCCAGAGGACCGGGGCTGTAGTGGTCGGACATGTCCGGTCCGATCCCCAGTTCGGCGAGAAGCTCCGGAGTGAGCTCCCGGACCCGCGGCTCCGGTTCGTCGAGCCGGTCGACCGCGAGCCAGGCGACCAGCGTCGGCCGCCCCTCGGCGTTGGACCACACACCCTGGGTGAGGACCACCGGCGTCGGCGCACACTGCGGATCGACCTGGAGGACCTGGGCCTGCTGCCGGCCGAGGTGGACCAGCACCTTGTCGGTGATCCACTCGACCATCGGGTGGAGTTCGCCGACGTAGTGGGCGTCCGGCCAGAGCGAGGACGAATTCGAGTCCTCGCGAGCCCGCTTGAGGGAATCGGCTGCGTCCCCGCGGCTGAAGGTCAGCTTCATCCGGCGGGTGATGTTCTGGTCACGCAGATAGCCGGGCGGCAGCACATCGAGCCGGTCGGCCAGGTCTTCGGGGGTGTCGAAGCTGAGGTCGGTGCCGACGAAGGCGGTGTCGAGGTGCAGTGACTCCAGCTTCGCCAGCTCCTCCAGGCCGGTACGTACGTACAAGAGGCGGTTCCGCTCCGGGGCGCGGTCGAACAGGCGCAGTTCGTCCACGGTCGGGATGCCGGGCCCGTCCGTGGTCGAGTCGGGTCCGTCCTGTGCCGGGACGGACACCTCAGGTGCATCGGACCCGTAGTCGTCCAGATCCAGGTCCAGATCGAAATCGAAGTCCGTGACGAAGTCGGCGGCGAAGCCCTCGTCGGAGCCGGCGCCGTCGGCCTCCGGCTCCACCGGGGCCGGGCCGGTCCCGAACTCGCTCATCGTCCGGCGCGCCACGGAGAACTCGGCGCCCAGGTCGCCGCCTCCGCCAAGCGCGTCCACATCGACGGCCTGGAGGTCGGCGACCGCTTCCTCGGGTGGGGCATCGCGGAGCAGCGCCTCCATCACCCGGCGCTCCTCCTTGCTCCAGTCGTCCTCCTTGGTGGCGGCCTCCACCGCGCCCAGCACCTCGTGGACCCGCGCCTCGCGGGCGAGGACCTTCTCGGCGACGGTCCGGTCGTCCAGAGCGCCCTCGACTTCGCTGCGCAGGATCAGTGCGCGGAACTCGGGGTTCTCGGTCTGCCCGTAGCGGTCGATGCGGCCGTTGCGCTGCTCGACGCGGATCAGACTCCACGGCAGATCCCAGTGGACGAGGTGATGGCACTGCCGGTGCAGGTTGACGCCCTCGGAGGCGCCGTCGCCGGTCAGCAGCAGCCGTACGTCGCTGCCGGCCCGCGCGAACTCGTCCACGTAGTCCATCTGGACCGTGTCGGAGACCTCGCTGTGCATCACCTTGACGGCATCCTCGGCATCCTTGGGCTTCTTCCAGCCCAGCAGCGCGGGAAGGACCGTGCCAAGCCAGTTGAGGGTCTCGCGGCGCTCCGAGAACACGACCGCGCGAGTCGGACTGCCTGGTCCGACGCCGATCTTCCGGAGGTACGTGACGAGGGCGGCGAGCTTGGCGGTGGCCGCGACTCCGGCAGACGAAGCCGACGCCTGCTCGATCTCGCGGGCGAGCTCGGTCAGCCGCAGCAGCGAGGCGACCTCTGGAACCGCCGAGCGCGTTTTCGCATCGGTCAGCGGCGGGTCGGTGACGTTCTTGTGTCCCTCAGGGAGGGCGTAGCCCAGGCCGGCCAGCTTTTTGCGTGCCGTAGTGAACAGTGCGCGGTGCGAGGAGAGGAAGGACTTCAGCAGCACGTACGGGAAGAGATGATCGTCCCCGTGCGGGTCCGGATTCCGCAGCCAGCCGTCGGTCAGCTCGGCGAAGATTCGCTCCTCCAGCTCGCCCGCCGTGCAGGGGATCGGCTCCGACGCTCCACGCGGCGCCCAGGAGCCCGTCAGCGCCTTGGCCACCTCCTTGCTCACCTTCGTACGGCGCAGCATGAGGTGGTGCAGCTCGGACGCCTTCGGGTTCTGCTCGTCCTTGACGGCCATCGGATCCAGAAGCCGGACCAGGCCGGTGAAGTCCCGCATCACACCGTTGTGCGGGGTGGCGCTCGCGAGGATCAGGGCGTCGGTCTGCTTGGCGAGCAGCTCGGCCAGGATGCGGCGGGCGCTTCCGCGGTTGATCAGGTTGTGGGACTCGTCGATCACGACGGCGTCCCACTCGATGCCCTGGAGCCAGGCCCCGTAGCGCTTGGCGTTCTTCAGGGTGTCCATCGAGATGATGACGCGCTTGTAGTACGTGAACGGGTTCCGGCCGACCGGGATCTTCCGCTCGATTCGGGAGATCCCCACGCTGTCCAGCCGTACGAGGGGTAGCGAAAAACGGGTCCACATCTCGTGCTGGAACTGCTCGAGGACCGGTGCGGGGGTGACCACGAGGATGCGTTCGCCACGTCCCCGGCGGATCAGCTCACCGAGGAGGATCCCGATCTCCAGCGTCTTGCCGAGGCCGACGACGTCACCGATCAGCAGGCGCGGCCTGAGCGGATTCTCGAGGGCCTTCTGCGCCGGCCGCAGCTGGTAGTCCATGCGATCGAGCAGAAAGCCCTCGGTGAGGGCGAGACGGCGTTCGATCTGAGGGAGCGGGGTCTTGCGGAGTACGGCCTCCAGAAAGAGCCGGCTGAGGCGAAAGCTCTCGGACGTGTCGTGGACGAGCCGGGTGTTCTCGGGGCGGAGGACGCGAGGCATGCCGTCGAGCGAGGTGAGGAAGCGCGCCCGGTGCCCGCGGACCAGCTCGGAGGCGCCGATGGCCTCGATGAGGATCTCGTCGGCGCGGACCTGGCTGCTGCTGCGGACCAGCCACTCCTCGTCACGAACCTCGATCACCGTGCCCGCCGGGGGCGGGCCCGAAGGGAGGTCGGACGCTGCGTCGGGCATGGCGGGCGGTTCCTTTCGACAGTACGGTGGGACGCACGCCGTACTCGGGCATGCGATCTGCTTCTACCGGTTCCACCCGAGACGGGGCGGCACGGCTCCCCAGAAGCCTAAACGGGCAAAGGCCCCGCAATCCGGGCCGACCTATGCCCTGCCTTCGTGAGTCGCGGTCGGACCAGGGTTCCGGCCCCGGTCAGAGGCGCCCGCTGTGGGCATAGGCATCCCGCAGCCGTTCGGCTGCCTGCAGGGCCACGGCCGGAGCCACGGCCGGGTCGGGCGTCGAAAGGGGCCGTGGCGGTGCCAGGCGGTAGCTGGTCACGGTGGGCCGCGGAGGGAGCGGTGCATCGGCTTCCGGGGCTTGCCGGGCGCCGGGGTCCACCACGGTCGGCACATACTCGCCGGGGGCCGGTGCGGGCTCGGCCGGCCCGTCCAGGGGCATCACGTCTTCGGCCTCGGCCCAAAGGAACTCGTCGAACAGATCGGGAACCCATGGGCTGTCCGGGGCGGCACCCTGGTCGACGGCCTGCTGGGCCGCCTGCTGGACCTCGGGGTCCGGCAGGTCGGAGAGAGCCTTGGCGGGGATCTCCGGCACCACCCCGGAGTCCGCCACCAGAACTCGCAGCTGGTCCGCGGCGGTTTCTTCCGTCAGCCCGTGATCGGTGAGCAACTGGCGGAGATCGCTCTCGATTTCGTCGAGGGACGGCCGCTGCTCCGCCACCTGCACCAGGATTCGGCCCAGCAGCGGCAGGCACGGCCCGTACACGCCGTCCCACTTCGGTGGAGTCTGCATGGGCGCGAGAGGATACGGCGGCCGCTTGGCAGCCGCGAAGAAGAGCACCGCCCCCAGCGAGTAGATGTCCGCCGACTCCGTCACGTGCTTGATGTCCCTCGCCTGCTCCAGCGACATGTAGGACGGGGTGCCGAAGCCGACGCCCGTCTTGGTGATGGCCGCGGCACTGTCCCGCTCGGTGAGGACGGCGAGACCGAAGTCCAGGACGACAGGACCGTCGGGGCCGAGTGCGATGTTGCCGGGTTTGAGATCCCGGTGCAGCAGCTTGGCGCCGTGGATGGCGCGCAGCGCGTCCACCAGGGCGAGGCCGAGCGCGCCGTACGGACCCACGGCCAACGGCCCGCAGGTGTGGACGAGCTTGTGCAGGGTCGGGCCGTGGACGTAGTCCATCGCCAGCCAGGGCTGCTCGGCATCGGCGTCGGCGCCGAGCAGCGCCGGGACCCGGGCACTGGCCACCGTACGCATCGTCTCGATTTCCTGCGCGAATCGGGCCCGCGTCTCCTTCTCGGAGTGCTCCGAACTGTCCCGCAGTCTCGACGGCTTGATCACCTTGACCGCAGCCAGGGCCGGATCAGCCGACTCCGTGAACCCGGCCAGGTGGTAGCCGGTCTCCAGTTCGGGACCGAGGTTCTCCAGAGGGAGCCTGCGCCCCAGGTAGGTACGGCCCATCCCGCCCTGCCCGAGCACGGCAAGCAGCTCGAACGGACCCAGCACCCCCGGATCCTTCTCCTCGTTCAGCTCGTACATGGACCGCGCCCCCACCCGTGTCGAACCCTGATTGTGGTGTCGCCGGCGGTGCGCGCCCTGGAACAGTCAGACGCGTGGTAGGGCTGTGTCCGGCCGACGGCGCACACAGCTCGTCGGCCAGTTTACGACCGGCACTCCGTGTCCCCGCCGGAAACGAAGCAGGCCAGGCGGTGCAGCGGCCGGATTTTAGAGCGCGTACTGGCCGAGAACTGCTGTACGGGTCCGGAGTATCGGCTGAAGCTCCCGGCGCAGCAGATCAGCGTCCGGTTCGGGCAGTTTCAGCGACGCACGCCGCATCCGAACACTCCAGGTCTTCGGATCTGGGAAGACCTGAAGCTGCGGGACGAGGTCCGCGAGGATCACTCCCTCGTTGCGCGGGGCCAGCCCGTGCACCTGGAGGGTGCACCCCGAGGTGAAGTTCCGGCCGTCGAACGAGACGGGTTCCGGGAGTGCCGCGACCTCGGACGTGACGGTCGCCAGACCCATGATCCGTCCGCGGTCGCGTCCGGGATTCCGGAAACAGCCCCTGGTCGTGTAGAGGAGGATCTCGTCCCCTTTCTCGGGAAGCCCGGTGCTGCGCCCGGCAGGGAAGGCCATCCGCTGGTTCTCCAGCACCCAGGCCAGCGGCTCCCGATCGCTGAGGATGATCAGGTTCGTCGCCATCAGGCACCGCCTCGCAGCTGCTCGCGGAGGTCCTGGAGCCGGACCTCGGGGCTCTCCTTGAGGACGTACTTGCCGTAGCCGTTGATGTCGACTCCGGTCTGCGCCTTGAGAGCGGGCGAAGGCTTGGAGAACAGGCGGCCGTCCTCGATCTCGAGCCACCCGTCCGCCGTCACCGTGGCCTCGTGCGTCAGCCCGCGGCGCGGCTGTACGTGGATCAGCTTGTCCCCGGCTTTGAGCAGGCCCGCCCCGATGAACGGCATCAGATCACCGGGGCGCCGGTCCTCCGCGGGTTTCGTGGGGAGGTCGGCGTCTTTGAGGAGCAGGCGTCGTAGTACGTCGTTAGGGGTGTCCACCAGGGGCACGCTCCGGCTCTGCAGGAAGGCGAACACCTCGTCGTCGATCTCGATGGAACGCTTTGGCACGACCGACCTCCATGAGTGAAAACTTCCAATCGTCAAAGTCTAGGGGATTTGAAGCTCGCGGTCAAGGTTGATCGAATTCGGTCGGGCCATCGCCGACGGCCAGTAGCATGTCGAGCTGTGACGTAGCGGAGTGCCTGTGTTACTGGGGGTTTGACGTGGCGCTGGACGGGCCCAGCCTGGGCAAGATGCTGGACGACGTGGCGGCTGGCAGGATCCAGCTCCCCGACTTCCAGCGGCAGTGGAAGTGGGACGACGACCGAATCCGCGCCCTGCTGGCGACCGTGACGCTCGACTACCCGCTGGGTGTCGCGATGACGTTGGAGACGGGAGGCGACGCCCAGTTCAAGGCTCGGTCGCTGCACGGCACCGATGTGCAGCCGCACGTGGTGCCGGAGCAGCTGTTGCTCGACGGCCAGCAGCGGCTGACCTCCTTGTTCCAGGCGCTCCGGTCCGACCGGCCGGTGGAGACGACGGGCGCACGCAACAGGCCGCTCAGGCGCTGGTACTACATCGACATCGTCAAGGCCGTGGACGAGGCTGCGGATCGCGACGAGGCGATCCTGTCGGTCCCCGAGGACCGGGTGGTGCGCGGCGTATACGGCCACGCGATCCGAGACCTCTCGACGCGCGAGAAGGAATGCGCGAGCGGCCTGTTCCCCCTGAACCTCATCTTTGAATCGGACCTGACCGGGAAGTGGCAGAGGGCCTATGTGAGCGGCGGCGATGACCGCTGGGACCTATGGTCGGCCTTCCAGGCTCGGGTCATCGACACGGTCAAGGGCTTCAAGGTGCCGTTGATCCGCCTCCCCAAGGAAACCCGCAAGGAAGCGGTGTGCTCGGTGTTCGAGCGGGTGAACACCGGTGGCGTCGTCCTCAATGTCTTCGAGCTGCTCACGGCGACCTATGCGGGCGACACGCAGTACTCGGCGGACCACGGCGGCCAGGACTTCAGCCTCATCAAGGACTGGCAGGCCATCAAGGGCAAACTGTGCTCCGACCACCAGGTGTTCGGCACCTTGGACAAGGACACCGGCCAGGAGACCGGGCTCACGAGCCTGGACTTCCTCCAAGCCATTGCGCTGGTGCGCACGTACCTGCGTAAGCAGGAATTCCTGGCGGAGCACCCCGGTGCGTCGAACGCCCCGGCAGTGAGTTGCAAGCGCCGCGACCTGCTCCACCTACCGCTGACCGACTACACGGAGATCGCTCCGAAGACGGCCGAGGCACTGTCCTGGGTGGGCCGCTTCCTGGCCACACAGCACGTCTTCCGCGAGCGTGACCTGCCGTACGGGTCGCAGGTGGTGCCCCTGACAGCCATCGCCGTCCTGCTAGGGGAGGCACTGCAGGAGTCGGACGCTCAGGAGAAGCTGGCCCGCTGGTATTGGTGCGGTGTCCTCGGCGAGCTCTACGGAGGGGTCACGGACACCCGGTTCGTGCGCGATGTCGAGCAGGTGGTCGGCTGGATCAGGGACGGTGGCGTGGAGCCCGGCACCGTCACCGAAGCGACGTTCCAGGAGCAGCGCCTGCACCGGCTTGCCTCACGCAACAGCGCCGCTTACAAGGGCATCCACGCCCTCCTTCTCAAGGAGGGGGCGATCGACTGGTTCTTCCACGGGGAGCCGATCGACGAGCAGTCCCTGATCGGACAGTACGTGGACATCCGGCAGGTCTTTCCGAAGGCATGGTTCGAGCAGAACGGCGTGGACGGCTCCCGGATGAGTAGCATCGTCAACAAGACGCCGTTGTCCTACCGGGCGCTGCAAGCGATGGGGGCCAGCGCACCGTCGGCGTACCTGACCGTCTTCGAGCGGCATACCGGCAGCCCAGGAGACTGGTTCGACGACATCATCGGAACGCACCTCATCGACGCCAAGGCGTTGCGCGCGGACGACTTCGACGCCTTCTACCGGGCTCGGACGGCCAGGCTCCTGAAACTCGTGGAGCAGGAGATGGGCAAGACCGCGGTGCGTGAGGGGGCGAGTGATGCCGACGCCGGATGACGCCACCGTCAAGGGACTGGAAGGCGCGTCCCTGCCGGCCCGGGGCCTGTTGTCGCTGTGGGGTTACCGGATCCGTGACCACGCGTCCGTCCCTCAGATCCGGCTCGACCTGACGAACGCCGGCCTGACCACAGTGCCGGACTTCGCGGTCGGCTCATTGGACAACGAGGTCGCGATCGTCCCGATCGCTGACGAGCGAGACACGGTCGCCGGCGCCGGCGACGGGGACGATGCCACCGAGCAGGACCCGACCGATGACTCCGAGGAGACCGTTGGAGCGTTCCCGCAGGCGGCCATGCGGGTGCACGACCTGCCCTGCGCCCACAGGGTCGCATCGATCACACCCGATGAGCCTCTGTCCGCTGCTATGGGCAGGATGGCGGAACACGGGTACTCACAGCTTCCCGTGATCGACACATCGGGAACGCTGCACGGGGTGGTCACCTGGGCATCGATCGTTCACATGCATGCGACCGGACGTACGACGTGTCTGGCCAGTGCGATCAGCACGGAGTACGAGACCGTTAACGCCTCGGCGCATCTGTTGCCGGTGTTGCCGGCGATCCGTGCGCACGAGTTCGTTCTCGTCCGAGCCGCGGACGGGCAGGTGAGCGGCATCGTCACCTCCGCCGATCTCGCCGGCGAGTTCGGTGCCATGGCACGTCCCTTCTTCACTCTGGGCGAGATCGAGCGTCGACTGCGGCGCTGCCTGGGGCGCGTCTACGACGAAGCTGACGTCCAGAAGGTGCACAGGAGGAAGACCTCGGTCGACGAGATGATGTTCGGCGAGTACATCCGTCTCCTGAATGACGAGGAACGCTGGGACAAACTCGGGTGGCTCCTCGTCGACAAGGATCACTTCATCGGACTGCTCAACCGCGTGAAGGACGTCCGCAATATGGTGATGCACTTCAACGCGCCGTCGCTCAGGCCCGAACAGCTCGACCTGCTCGACAGCTTCGTCTCCATGCTGCGTCTGTATGACCCTGATTACGGTGCGAGCAGTACGGGCTGAACCACATGGCACGGTCCTCGCTGACTGGCGCCGGCCTGGAGGGTCGGAGCATGGAGGCTCTGATCCGGCCTTGGTGGGGCGGAGAGGGCAGACTTTGACGACGACGGTGGCGCGTCCGCCGCACAGCGCGGTGAGGTCCTCGGGGTCGGACGTGAGGATCGTGACCGGCTCCACGACGAGGCGGGAGAGCGTCCACTCCAGGGCCGGGCGGTTCACACGGGGGTGGACCACCTCGACCAGGGTGGCCGCTGAAATGATCACACGCAGGTCGTCGGCGCGGGCCAGGGCGAGTCGGCTGGTGACCGCGCGGTCGCGCGGGACGGCTTTGGCCAGACCTTCGCTGTCGAGGGCGAGGGTGCCGCCGGGAATCGCGGGGGAGCGGGTCACGCAGTGCTCGCCCCAGGCGGGCTCTGCTCGCGCCGTACCCGCATGAGCCGGTCGCGCAGGGACTGGATCTCTTCGTCCGTGACCGGCCCGTGCTCGGCTTCGGCGACGGTGATGAGGTCGTTGAGGTTGTCGAGTTCGATCTGACGGGCGACGGCCGCGGCCGCATAGGCGGACAGGCCTGAGGGGCCGCCCCGGGCCTCGGCGGCTTCGGCGATACCGCGCGGCAGGGTGATCGAGTACGTGCCGGTGGGCTTGCTCATGCCGCTGATCCTCCCGCTCCTGCGGATCATGTCGACCCCTGGCGTGACCGCTGCCGGTGCTTCCGGAGGCGTGCCTGAAGGCGCGTCACAGTGCGCCGGGCGCTTCTGGAAATGAAAAATGCCCCTGACTCGCATTTCTGCGGGTCAGGGGCATTTTTGGCACTTCTTGCGAAGTGCCCCCGGCAGGATTCGAACCTGCGCACACGGCTCCGGAGGCCGTTGCTCTATCCCCTGAGCTACGGGGGCGTTGTCGCTTGTTGCGGCGACGGGATGAACACTACCAGCTCTCGTAGGGTGCCCGTGAACAGGTATTTCCAGGGCGTCACGAGGGGGGTGTTCGCCCGCACGGGTCGGAAGTGGGCAAAACCCGGACGCAGCCCCTCCCCGCGACCTACTCTCGACGTGTGTCAGGGGTGTCGGGGCGAGTGCTGGTTGTGGACGACAACCGTGTGATTCGCCAGCTGATCAGGGTCAATCTCGAACTCGAGGGGTTCGAGGTGGTGACCGCCGCCGATGGTGCCGAGTGTCTGGATCTCGTGCACGAGGTCCGTCCCGATGTGGTCACCCTCGATGTCGTCATGCCGCGGCTGGACGGGCTGAAGACCGCCGCGCGGCTGCGGGAGGACCCGCGGACGCGTCATCTGCCGGTGGCGTTCATCAGCGCCTGCACCGAGTACGGGGACGGCGGCGGAGACGCTGCCGGGGCGGCCGGTGACGCGTTTCTGGCCAAGCCGTTCGAGCCGACTGATCTGGTGCGGGTGGTACGGCAGCTCATGCACCGTGAGCCCCGGACGCACCGGCGGGGGCGCGGGCAGGGGCAGGCCGGTGGCGGGACCGGTGGTGAGGCCGGCGGCGCCGACGCCGCCGGCGAGGAGCCCGCCGCAGGCGCCGGGCAGACCAGCGGGGGAGTGCGATAGCGGTACGCGGTGGGCGCCCGGCGGTCCGCCCCGACCTCGCGCACCCCACACCGCCCACATGGCGAAACCGGTTCGCGTTCCCACCCCCCTCCTCCCCTAGGCTGGTCACGTGACCCCCGCGGACCTCTCCCTCACCGTGCTGCACGCCGTGCGCCGCGCGGTCGACGAGGGTGTGCTCCGCGTCGAGGTGCCCCCGCGCGTCAAGGTCGAGCGCCCCCGGCCCGGGGGAGTGGGCGACTACGCCAGCAGCGTCGCGCTCGGCCTCGCCCGGCCCGCCGGGAGGGACGCCCGCGACGTCGCCGCGATCCTCAAGGACCGGCTGCGCGAGGCGCCCGGCATCCGCGCCGTCGACATCACCGGGCCCGGATTCCTGAACTTCACCCTCGACGCGGGGGACGGGAACGGTGTCCTGCGGGAGATCGCGCGGACCGGTCTCGCGTACGGGCACTCCACCGCCCTCGCCGGCACCCGCGTCCGGTTCCTCGCCTCCCCCGAGCCCCGCGCCGCCCTCCTCGCCGAGACCTCCGCGGCCCTCCTGCGGGCCCAGGGCGCCGACGCCGACGCCGACATCGACGCCGGGGCGAGTGACGACGCCGAGCGGATTTCCGCCCTCCCCGCGCCCTACGAGCCCCACCTCCTCGGCGTCGACGCCGCCCGCTGGGCGCTGCTGCGGCCCGCCGCGCACGACCGCGCGCTGCCCGGAGCGCCCCTGCTCGTCCAGCACGAGCGCAACGCCCTCTTCCGGGTGCGGTACGCGCACTCCCGCGCCCGCGCCCTCGTCCGTAACGCCGCGCAGCTCGGGTTCGCCCCCTCGTACGAGACCGCGGACGCGGACGCATACGCGGGCGCGCCCGCGCACACGCACGCCCGCGCACACGCGAGCGCCCCCGAGGCCGCCCCCACTCCCGCGCACGCCCCCGCCCCCGAGCAGCCCCCCGCTCCGGCCCCCACCCCCGCGCACGCCCCCACGGCCGCCTGCACCTCCCCCCTCCCCACCCTCCTCGGCGACCACCCCGCCGTCCTCCTCCTCGCCGCCCGCCACCGCGCCCCCGACCGTCTCGCCCGGCACCTGGAAGCCGTCGCCGACGCGCTCCTCGCGTACCAGCACACCGTCCTGCCCCTCGGCGACGAGAAACCCTCGGCCGCCCACCGCTCCCGGCTCGCGCTCGCCGAAGCCGCCGGGACGGTGCTGGCCGGCGGCCTCTCCCTGCTCGGCATCAGCGCACCCGACCAGATCTGAAAGAGCCGTCATGAGCCGATCCGCCCACCCCGCCGGGCCCCGCTACGCCGACGTCCTCCCCGAGGGCCACTTCGCCGCTCCGCCCACCGACCTCAACCGTCTCGACCCCAAGGTCTGGTCCCGTACGGTCGGCCGCGACGCCGACGGCGTCGTGACGGTCGCCGGGATCCCGGTGACCCGGCTCGCCGAGGAGTTCGGCACCCCCGCCTACATCCTCGACGTCGACGACTTCCGCGCCCGCTGCCGGGCCTGGGCCGACGCGTTCGGCGAGGATGCGGACGTGTTCTACGCGGGCAAGGCGTTCCTCTCCCGCGCGATCGTCCGCTGGCTCACCGAGGAGGGGCTCAACCTCGACGTCTGCTCCGGCGGCGAGCTGTCGACCGCGCTGTCGGGCGGGATGCCCGCCGAGCGGATCGCCTTCCACGGCAACAACAAGACGACCGCCGAGATCACCCGGGCCGTCGAGGCCGGGGTCGGCCGGATCGTCCTCGACTCCTTCCAGGAGATCGTGCGCGTCGCGCACATCGCGCAGTCCCTCGGCAAGCGCCAGCGCGTCCAGATCCGGGTCACCGTCGGCGTCGAGGCGCACACCCACGAGTTCATCGCGACCGCGCACGAGGACCAGAAGTTCGGGATCGCGCTGGCCGGCGGGCAGGCCGCCGAGGCGGTGCGCCGGGCGCTCGGGCTCGACGGCCTGGAGCTGGTCGGCATCCACTCGCACATCGGCTCGCAGATCTTCGACATGGCCGGTTTCGAGGTGTCCGCCCGCCGGGTCGTGCAGCTGCTCGCCGAGATCCGCGACGAGCACGGTGTGGAACTGCCGGAGATCGACCTCGGCGGCGGCCTCGGCATCGCGTACACCTCCGACGACGACCCGCGCGAGCCGCACGACATCGCCAAGGCGCTCACCGGCATCGTGGCCCGCGAGTGCGAGGCGGCCGGGCTGCGTACGCCGCGCATCTCCGTCGAGCCGGGCCGCGCGATCGTCGGCCCGACCGCCTTCACGCTCTACGAGGTGGGCACGATCAAGCCACTGGAGGGGCTGCGGACGTACGTCTCCGTCGACGGCGGCATGTCCGACAACATCCGCACCGCGCTGTACGACGCCGAGTACAGCGTCGCGCTCGTCTCCCGCCGCAGCGACGCCGAGCCGATGCTGTCCCGGGTGGTCGGCAAGCACTGCGAGAGCGGCGACATCATCGTCCGCGACGCCTTCCTGCCCGCCGACGTGGCGCCCGGCGACCTGCTCGCGGTGCCCGCCACCGGCGCGTACTGCCGCTCCATGGCCAGCAACTACAACCACGCCCTGCGGCCGCCGGTCGTGGCCGTCCAGGGCGGGGCGTCGAGGGTCATCGTGCGACGCGAGACAGAGGAAGATCTTCTGCGACTCGACGTCGGATGATGAAATAGTCATGTGACGGAATCGATGTCTCACGATCCGGACTTGGCGTGGAATCGCCTATTTGGTGAGTGAGACTGGTTCCGACCGTGGGGAACACGCCCGTATCGCTACGGATCAGACCGTGGCGATACGGATCAGAAGGTTACGAGAAACGAGGTCGATGATGCGTACGCGTCCGCTGAAGGTGGCGCTGCTGGGCTGTGGTGTGGTCGGCTCAGAGGTGGCGCGCATCATGACGACGCACGCCGACGACCTCGCGGCGCGCATCGGCGCCCCGGTCGAGCTGGCCGGGGTCGCCGTGCGCCGCCCCGACAAGGTGCGCGGCGGGATCCCCGTCGAGCTGATCACCACCGACGCGACCGCCCTCGTCAAACGCGGCGACATCGACGTCGCGATCGAGGTCATCGGCGGCATCGAGCCGGCCCGCACCCTCATCACCACCGCCTTCGAGCACGGCGTCTCCGTCGTCTCCGCCAACAAGGCGCTGCTCGCCCAGGACGGCGAGGCCCTGCACGCCGCCGCCGAGCGGCACGGCCAGGACCTCTACTACGAGGCCGCCGTCGCCGGCGCCATCCCGCTGATCCGCCCGCTGCGCGAGTCCCTCGCCGGCGACAAGATCAACCGTGTGATGGGCATCGTCAACGGCACGACGAACTTCATCCTCGACAAGATGGACACCTCCGGCGCCGGCTACAACGAGGCGCTGGACGAGGCCACCGCGCTCGGGTACGCCGAGGCCGACCCGACCGCCGACGTCGAGGGCTTCGACGCCGCCGCCAAGGCCGCCATCCTGGCCGGAATCGCCTTCCACACGCGCGTACGCCTCGACGACGTCTACCGCGAGGGCATGACCGAGGTCACCGCCGCCGACTTCGTCTCCGCCGCGCGCATGGGCTGCACCATCAAGCTGCTCGCCATCTGCGAGCGGGCCGCCGACGGCGAGTCCGTCACCGCGCGCGTGCACCCCGCGATGATCCCGCTCAGCCACCCGCTCGCCTCCGTCCGCGGGGCGTACAACGCCGTCTTCGTCGAGGCGGAGGCCGCCGGGCAGCTCATGTTCTACGGCCCCGGGGCGGGCGGCGCGCCGACCGCCTCGGCCGTGCTCGGCGACCTCGTCGCCGTGTGCCGCAACAAGCTCGACGAGGCCACCGGCCCCGGCGAGTCCGCGTACACCCAGCTGCCCGTGAGCTCCATGGGCGACGTGGTCACGCGGTACCACATCAGTCTCGACGTGGCCGACAAGCCGGGCGTGCTCGCCCAGGTGGCGACGGTCTTCGCCGAGCACGGCGTGTCGATCGACACCGTCCGTCAGACGGGCAAGGACGGCGAGGCCTCCCTCGTCGTCGTCACCCACCGCGCGCCCGACGCCGCCCTCTCCGGGACCGTCGAGGCGCTGCGCAAGCTCGACACCGTGCGCGGTGTCGCCAGCATCATGCGTGTTGAAGGGGAGTAAGGACCCATGACCACCAAGGGCACCCACCAGTGGCGCGGCATCATCGAGGAGTACCGGGACCGTCTTCCGGTCACGGACACGACGCCGGTCGTCACACTTCGTGAGGGCGGTACGCCGCTCGTTCCCGCCCAGGTCCTCTCCGAGCGCACGGGCTGCGAGGTGCACCTCAAGGTCGAGGGGGCCAACCCCACCGGTTCCTTCAAGGACCGCGGCATGACCATGGCCATCTCCAAGGCCAAGGAGGAGGGCGCGCAGGCCGTCATCTGCGCCTCCACCGGCAACACCTCGGCCTCCGCCGCCGCGTACGCGGTGCGCGCCGGCATGGTCTCCGCGGTGCTGGTGCCGCAGGGCAAGATCGCGCTCGGCAAGATGGGCCAGGCCCTCGTGCACGGCGCGAAGATCCTCCAGGTCGACGGCAACTTCGACGACTGCCTCACGCTCGCCCGCTCGCTGTCCGAGAACTACCCGGTGGCGCTGGTCAATTCGGTGAACCCGGTCCGTATCGAGGGCCAGAAGACGGCCGCCTTCGAGATCGTGGACATGCTCGGCGACGCCCCCGACATCCACGTCCTGCCGGTCGGCAACGCGGGCAACATCACCGCCTATTGGCGCGGATACCGCGAGTACGCGGCCGACGGTCTGGCCACCCACACCCCGCGCATGTGGGGCTTCCAGGCCGCCGGTTCGGCGCCGCTGGTGCGCGGCGAGGTCGTCAAGGACCCGTCGACGATCGCCACCGCGATCCGTATCGGCAACCCGGCCTCGTGGGACTACGCGATCGCCGCGCGCGACGAATCGGGCGGTCTCATCGACGAAGTGACGGACCGTGAGATCCTTCAGGCCTACCGTCTGCTGGCCTCTCAGGAAGGCGTGTTCGTCGAGCCGGCCTCGGCCGCCTCGGTCGCCGGTCTGCTGAAGGCCGCCGCGCAGGGTCTGGTCGACCCGGGTCAGAAGATCGTCTGCACGGTCACGGGCAACGGTCTGAAGGACCCCGACTGGGCCGTCGCCGGCGCCCCGCAGCCGGTCACCGTCCCGGTCGACGCCGCGATCGCCGCCGATCGCCTCGGCCTCGCCTGATCCGCTCCGCCTGATCTGGTCCGGTCCGGCAATCGCCGGACCGGATCGCGCTTCACCAGGGCATGGTCCGGCGGCCCGATCCACCGGCCCGAACCGCCCACCCGATCCACCCGATCCACCCGATCCACCTGATCCACCCGATCGATCCGATCCGGCCGAATCCGATTCGGCCGGAACCCGGTCCCTGTCTGTTCCTGATCGCGAGTCAAACCCGCCCAGGAGCCGACAGAGGGGCACAGGACGGTGTGCGACACGCATCGTGCGCCTCCTGTGCGCCCTATGTCGCCGCAGAACCTTCCTTGGATAGGCTGTGGCGAACCCGCCCCGCCGCATATGCGCGGCGCTGTTGCCGTTGCCGCCCCAGGGGCGCGAACGGTCCGGGGTTCCGGGTGACCCCGTCGAAAAATCCACCGAACAACCTCGCACGTCAAGGAGAGTCAACGAGCGATGGCCGGTCCCGCGTTCCGCGCCGCCGCCGTACGGGTGCGCGTCCCCGCCACCAGCGCCAATCTGGGCCCGGGCTTCGATGCCCTCGGCCTGTCGCTGGGTCTGTACGACGACGTCGTCGTCCGGGTCGCCGACTCCGGGCTGCACATCGACATCGCCGGAGAAGGCGCCGACAACCTTCCGCGCGACGAGAGCCACCTGCTCGTACGCTCGATGCGCACGGCCTTCGACCTGCTCGGCGGACAGCCGCGCGGCCTCGAGGTCGTCTGCGCCAACCGCATTCCGCACGGTCGCGGTCTCGGCTCGTCCTCCGCCGCCATCTGCGCCGGCATCGTCGCCGCCCGCGCCGTGACGATAGGCGGCGACAGCCGGCTCGACGCGACCCGGCTGCTCGAACTGGCCACCGAGATCGAGGGCCACCCCGACAACGTCGCCGCCTGTCTGCTCGGCGGATTCACGCTCGCCTGGACCGAGTCCGGCGCCGCGCGGGCCATCAGGATGGAGCCCGCCGATTCCATCGTTCCGGTGGTTTTCGTGCCCGGTAAGCCCGTACTGACCGAGACCGCGCGCGGTCTGCTCCCGCGCACCGTCCCGCACGTGGACGCCGCCGCCAACGCCGGTCGTGCCGCGCTCCTCGTCGAGGCGCTGACCCGCCGCCCCGAGCTGCTGCTCGCGGCCACCGAGGACCGGCTGCACCAGGAGTACCGGGCGCCCGCGATGCCGGAGAGCGTCGCCCTGGTGAACCGGCTGCGGGCGGACGGGGTGCCCGCGGTCATCTCCGGCGCGGGCCCCACAGTGCTCGCGCTGGCCGACGCCCGGACGGCCGACAAGGTCGCGCTGCTGGCGGGCGAGGGCTGGGCCGCGAACCGGCTCGACCTCGACATGTCCGGGGCGAGCGTGCTGCCGCTCGCTGCCTGACCCGCGGTCTCGGCCGCCCGGTCCGGGCGGCCGCCGCGGCCGTACGTCCTCTCACCAGGGACGTACGGACACGAGATTGCCGGTGACGGAGAGGGGGAATGTTTGTTGGAGCCGGTAGTGTTAACCTCATGTCTGCACCCGACGTCTTCATGGCGCGGTGCTGAGAGTCCCCATCAGGGACCACCCGTTCTTCCGGGAGCCTCCTCCACTGCCTGAGCAGCCTGCCTGAGCAGTTTCGAGCACGCTCCGGAACCGGCACGACACCCCTCGCTTCTCTCGCCGAGGGCCGAGCAGGGGGCGCTCGGGCCGGACCCACAGCACGTTTTTCTTTCTTTCCGCCGTACCCGGCGGGACCACCGCCCCGACACGGTCCACCAAGCAGGGCCGCTGCCGGACAGCACGACCGGTCGCCGAGCCAGATGGCCGACGTCCGCTCCAGGGAAGGACCCTTCGTGAGCGACACCACCGATCTGATGGGCGTGACTGCCGACAATTCTGTCGACGCCGCCGCGCCCGCCGCAGGTGCTGCCTCCGGCACCACCGCACGGCGCCGCCGCTCCGGCACCGGCCTTGAGGGCATGGTCCTGGCCGAGCTGCAGCAGGTCGCGTCCGGCCTCGGCATCAGGGGCACCGCGCGGATGCGCAAGGGCCAGCTGATCGAGGTCATCAAGGAGGCGCAGGCCGGAGGCTCCGGTTCCGCCGCCTCTTCCGCCTCCGCCGACACGGCCGAGGCCAAGCCGAAGCGCCGCGCCACCTCCAAGGCCCGTACGGTCGAGAGCGCCGACGCCGCGCCGAAGGCCGCCGACAAGGCCGTCAAGGCGGAGAAGTCCGCGCCGGTCGCCCAGCAGCAGATCGAGATCCCCGGTCAGCCTGCCAGTGACGACGCCCCGGCCGGCGAGCGCCGCCGCCGTCGCGCCACCGCCCCGGCCGGTTCGCCGGACGGCGCCGAGGCCAAGGGCGAGACCGCCCAGGCCGTCAAGACCGAGACCCGCACCGAGGCCCGCGAGGCCCGTGCCGAGCGCGGCGAGGCCAAGGCCGAGCAGCAGGGCGAGACCCGTTCCGAGGCCGCCGGCGACGGCGCCGAGGGCCGGGGCCGCCGTGACCGAGGCGAGCGCGGTGACCGTGGCGAGCGGGGCGAGCGCGGCGACCGTCAGGGCCGCCGGGACCGTCAGCGCGACCGTGGCAAGGGCGACGACCAGCAGGGCGGCCAGCGCAAGGAGCGCCAGGGCCAGGGTCAGGGCCAGAACCAGGGCCAGAGCCAGGGTCAGGGCGGCCAGCAGTCCGGCCCGCAGGACGACTTCGACGACGACGGCGGCCGTCGTGGCCGTCGCGGGCGCTACCGCGACCGTCGCGGCCGTCGTGGCCGTGACGACTTCCCGGGCGCCGGCGAGCCGCAGGTCTCCGAGGACGACGTCCTGATCCCCGTCGCGGGCATCCTCGATATCCTCGACAACTACGCGTTCATCCGGACCTCCGGCTACCTGCCCGGCCCGAACGACGTCTACGTCTCCCTCGCCCAGGTCCGCAAGAGCGGTCTGCGCAAGGGTGACCACGTCACCGGTGCCGTGCGCCAGCCGAAGGACGGCGAGCGCCGCGAGAAGTTCAACGCGCTGGTGCGCCTCGACTCGGTCAACGGCATGGCGCCGGAGTCCGGCCGAGGCCGCCCCGAGTTCACCAAGCTGACCCCGCTCTACCCGCAGGACCGGCTCAACCTGGAGACCGACCCGGGTGTGCTGACCACGCGGATCATCGACCTCGTGTCGCCGATCGGCAAGGGCCAGCGCGGTCTGATCGTGGCCCCGCCGAAGACCGGCAAGACCATGATCATGCAGGCGATCGCCAACGCGATCACCCACAACAACCCCGAGTGCCACCTGATGGTCGTCCTGGTCGACGAGCGTCCGGAAGAGGTCACCGACATGCAGCGGTCGGTCAAGGGCGAGGTCATCTCCTCGACCTTCGACCGTCCGGCCGAGGACCACACCACCGTCGCCGAGCTGGCCATCGAGCGCGCCAAGCGCCTGGTCGAGCTGGGTCACGACGTGGTCGTCCTGCTCGACTCCATCACCCGCCTGGGCCGCGCGTACAACCTCGCGGCGCCCGCCTCCGGCCGCATCCTGTCCGGTGGTGTCGACTCGACCGCGCTCTACCCGCCGAAGCGCTTCTTCGGTGCCGCGCGCAACATCGAGGACGGCGGCTCGCTGACCATCCTGGCCACCGCGCTGGTCGACACCGGCTCGCGCATGGACGAGGTGATCTTCGAGGAGTTCAAGGGCACCGGCAACATGGAGCTCAAGCTCGACCGGAAGCTCGCCGACAAGCGCATCTTCCCGGCCGTCGACGTCGACGCCTCGGGTACGCGCAAGGAGGAGATCCTGCTCGGCAGCGAGGAGCTGGCGATCACCTGGAAGCTCCGCCGGGTGCTGCACGCGCTCGACCAGCAGCAGGCGATCGAGCTGCTGCTCGACCGACTCAAGAAGTCGAAGTCGAACGCCGAGTTCCTGATGCAGATCCAGAAGACGACGCCTGGCGCCAACAACGACTGACGCGAGACGTCCGTCACTCCGGTGAAGGAGGGACAGGGGAACGGGAGACCGCGCCTCCCCTCCGTAACCGCGTCGCGACCTGCGTAAACGACTGCGCCCACCGGGTATCCGCCCGGTGGGCGCAGTCGTATACCCGGACATTGATCATCTAAACCTCATAGGCTCCCATGCAACTCTTTCGGGTGGTTCGCCGTCACACCAGGTGAATCGAAGGCCTGAGGGAGACGGATGAGCGAGCAGAACGACAGCGGTCGCGTACGCCCCACGCACCGGCGCCCCACCGGCCGCCGCCGCAAACCGAGGGCCCGGCGCCGCCGCGCGGTCGTCGTCGCGGTCTGGAGCGGCGCGGTGCTGGTCCTCGGGGCCGGTGCCGGACTCGGCTACGCGTACGTCCGCCTCGACCACAACATCCAGGGCGTCGACATCAACGCCCAGCTCGGCAAGGACCGGCCGGACGACGTCGACAACGGCTCCGAGGACATCCTCGTCCTCGGCTCCGACTCCCGCGCCGGCGCCAACCAGGCGTACGGCAAGGACGAGGGCGGCGCCCGCTCGGACACCGCGATGGTCGTGCACGTCTACCCCGGCCACACCAAGGCGTCCGTGGTCTCCATACCGCGCGACACCCTTGTCGACCGCCCCGCCTGTACGGGAGCGGAGGGCGCGGCGGTCCCCGCCGAGCACCGGGTGATGTTCAACACCGCGTACGAGGTCGGCGGCCCGGCCTGCGCGGTGAAGACCGTCGAGTCGATGTCCGGCATCCGCATGGACCACTACATCGAGGTCGACTTCGCCGGCTTCACCAAGCTGATCGACCAGCTCGGCGGCGTCGAGATCACCACCACGCGGCCCATCGACGACGGCAAGAGCCATCTCGACCTCGCCCCGGGCACCCACACCCTCGACGGCGAGCAGTCCCTCGGCCTCGTCCGCACCCGCAAGAGCGTCGGCGACGGCAGCGACCTCGGCCGCATCCAGCTCCAGCAGGCCTTCATGAAGGCCTTCATCCAGCAGGTCAAGAGCGTCGGGGTGTTCTCCAGCCCCACCAAGCTCTTCGGTATCGCGGACACCGCCACCAAGGCGATCACCCCCGACTCCGAACTGGATTCCGTCAAGGAGCTGACGAGCTTCGCCCGCGGTCTGTCGAAGCTCGGCGCCGACGACGTGCACATGGTGACGATGCCGGTCGTGTACGACCCGGTGGACCCCAACCGTGTCGTGCCCGTGGAGGACAAGGCGCGACAGGTCTGGGAGGCCCTGAAGGCGGACCGGCCGATCCCGGCCGAGGCCACCCGGGACACCGCCACGGGCAAGGCGGACGGCATCGTGAAGTGACGCGCGAGCCGTGCGGTGGGGCTCTGGCAGGCCCCGTGAGGGGGTCCCGCCAGGGCCCGGAACCCCGCCGGGAATAGTTCCGGACGGACCCCGGTTTTGGGAGATGCGGCCAGTCCTGGCAAACTGGTACGTCGGCCCCGGTTCACGCACGAGCATCCCGCACGGGCGACCCGGAGCCCTCCCGGAACTAGGAGAAACCTTGAAGCGCGAGATTCACCCCGAGTACGTCGAGACCCAGGTCAGCTGCACCTGTGGCGCGTCGTTCACCACCCGTAGCACCCTGACCGAGGGCACCATCCGTGCCGAGGTCTGCTCCGAGTGCCACCCGTTCTACACGGGCAAGCAGAAGATCCTCGACACCGGCGGCCGCGTCGCCCGCTTCGAGGCCCGCTTCGGCAAGGCTGCCGGCTCCGCCAAGAAGTAGCGAGCCACAGCGCCGGTCTTCGGCTGCCCCTGCGCGGGGTGGCCGGGACCGGCGCTTTGCCGTCCCCGTAGCAACATACGTACACCACTCAGGAGCCCCCGATGTTCGAGGCGGTCGAGGAACTGATCGGCGAACACGCCGATCTCGAGAAGAAGCTCGCCGATCCTTCGGTCCACGCCGACCAGGCCAACGCGCGCAAGCTGAACAAGCGCTACGCCGAGCTGACCCCGATCGTCTCCACGTACCTGTCCTGGAAGCGGACCGGCGACGACATCGAGACGGCCAAGGAGTTCGCGCACGACGACCCGGACTTCGCCGCCGAGGTCAAGCAGCTGGAGAAGCAGCGCGAGGAGCTCACCGAGAAGCTCCGTCTGCTGCTGGTCCCGCGCGACCCGAGCGACGACAAGGACGTCATCCTCGAGATCAAGGCCGGTGCCGGCGGCGACGAGTCCGCGCTCTTCGCGGGCGACCTGCTGCGCATGTACCTGCGCTACGCCGAGCGCGTCGGCTGGAAGACCGAGATCATCGACTCCACCGAGTCCGAGCTGGGCGGCTACAAGGACGTCCAGGTCGCGGTGAAGACCAAGGGCGGCAACGGGGCCACCGAGCCCGGCCAGGGCGTCTGGGCGCGACTGAAGTACGAGGGCGGGGTGCACCGCGTGCAGCGCGTGCCCGCCACCGAGTCGCAGGGCCGTATCCACACCTCCGCGGCCGGTGTGCTCGTCACGCCGGAGGCCGAGGAGGTCGAGGTCGAGGTCCACGCGAACGACCTGCGGATCGACGTCTACCGCTCGTCCGGCCCCGGCGGCCAGTCCGTCAACACGACCGACTCCGCCGTCCGCATCACCCACCTGCCCACCGGCATCGTGGCCTCCTGCCAGAACGAGAAGAGCCAGCTCCAGAACAAGGAGCAGGCCATGCGTATCCTCCGCTCGCGGCTGCTGGCCGCCGCGCAGGAGAAGGCCGAGGCCGAGGCCGCCGACGCGCGCCGCAGCCAGGTCCGCACCGTCGACCGTTCCGAGAAGATCCGTACGTACAACTTCCCGGAGAACCGCATCTCGGACCACCGGGTCGGCTTCAAGTCGTACAACCTGGACCAGGTGCTCGACGGCGAGCTCGACGCGGTCATCCAGGCCTGCGTGGACGCCGACTCGGCCGCCAAGCTGGCAGCAGCGTAAGAATTTCCAAGCCCCACCCGCACCACGGAGGACCAGCGTGAACCTGCTGCTTGCCGAGGTGGCCCAGGCCACCCAGCGGCTGGCCGACGCCGGCGTTCCCTCACCGCGTTTCGACGCCGAGGAGCTCGCCGCGTTCGTGCACGGCGTGAAGCGGGGGGAGCTGCACAACGTCAAGGACGCCGACTTCGACGCCCGCTACTGGGAGACCATCGCCCGCCGCGAGGCGCGCGAGCCGCTCCAGCACATCACCGGCCGCGCCTTCTTCCGGTACCTGGAGCTCCAGGTCGGCCCCGGCGTCTTCGTGCCCCGTCCCGAGACCGAGTCGGTCGTCGGCTGGGCCATAGACGCCGTCCGGGCGATGGACGTGGTCGAACCGCTCATCGTCGACCTGTGCACCGGCTCCGGCGCCATCGCGCTCGCCATGGCCCAGGAGGTGCCGCGCTCGCGCGTGCACGCCGTGGAGCTGTCCGACGACGCGCTGGTGTGGACCCGGAAGAACGCGGAGGGCTCGCGCGTCACCGTCCACCAGGGCGACGCGCTGACGGCGCTGCCGGAGCTCAACGGCCAGGTCGACCTGGTCATCTCCAACCCCCCGTACATCCCGCTCACCGAGTGGGAGTACGTGGCGCCCGAGGCCCGCGACCACGACCCGGACATGGCCCTGTTCTCCGGCGAGGACGGGCTCGACACCATCCGGGGCATCGAGCGGACCGCGCACCGGCTGCTGCGGCCCGGCGGGCTCGTCGTCATCGAGCACGCCGACACCCAGGGCGGCCAGGTCCCGTGGATCTTCAACGAGGAGTCCGGCTGGGCCGACGCCGCCGACCACCCCGACCTGAACAACCGCCCGCGCTTCGCGACCGCCCGCAAGGCGACGCCGTGACGGGCGCGGGCGAGCGGTGTGTTCCGCAGACGACGCGAGTGACCAATCAAAGGGAGGACCGGACCTGATGGCTCGGCGATACGACTGCAACGAGGCGACCGACCGGGCCACGGGTCTGCGTGAAGCCGCCTCCGCGGTGCGCCGCGGCGAACTGGTCGTGCTGCCCACCGACACCGTGTACGGGATCGGGGCGGACGCCTTCAGCTCGGAGGCCGTCGCGGACCTGCTCACGGCCAAGGGCCGCGGCCGCAACATGCCCACGCCCGTGCTCATCGGCTCCCCGAACACGCTGCACGGCCTCGTCACGGACTTCTCCGAGATGGCCTGGGAGCTCGTCGACGCGTACTGGCCCGGCGCGCTGACCCTGGTCGCCAAGCACCAGCCGTCCCTCCAGTGGGACCTGGGCGACACCCGCGGCACCGTCGCGATCCGGATGCCGCTGCACCCGGTCGCGATCGAGCTGCTCACGGAGGTCGGCCCGATGGCGGTGTCCTCGGCGAACCTGACCGGTCACCCGGCGCCGGAGAGCTGCGACGCGGCCCAGGGCATGCTCGGCGACTCCGTCTCCGTGTACCTGGACGGCGGCCCGACCCCCGGCATCGTCCCGTCGTCCATCGTGGACGTCACGGGCAAGGTGCCGGTGCTGCTGCGCGAGGGCGCGCTGACCGCGGAGGAGCTCCGGAAGGTGGTACCCGACCTCGAGGTGGCGAATTGACCACCCCGCAGGGGCGTGGCATAGCGGGGCACGAGCACGCGTACGACCGCAGCACTTTCCGCATCCTCCACGTCAGCACCGGCAATGTCTGCCGCTCGCCCATCACCGAGCGGCTGACCCGCCATGCCCTGGCAGACCGCCTCGGCGGCCCGTACGCCGGCCATGTCGGCCAGGGCCCCATCGGCGGTCTGATCGTGGAGAGCGCGGGCACCTGGGGCCACGAGGGCGCCCCGATGGAGGCCAACGCGGAGGTCGTCCTCGCCGACTTCGGCGCGGACTTCAGCGGCTTCGTGGGCCGTGAGCTCCTCGACGAACACGTCATCCGCGCGGACCTGGTCCTGACGGCGACCCGCGACCACCGCGCGCAGGTCATCTCGATGGGTCACTCGGCGGGCATGCGGACCTTCACCCTGAAGGAGTTCACCCGCCTCGTCCGCGCGATAGATCCGGCCACCCTGCCGGACCCGCGCGGCGACCACGGCACGGTCGACCGCGCCCGCGCGCTGGTCCGCGCCGCCGCCGCGCTGCGCGGGTGGCTGCTCGCCCCGTCGGCCGAGGCGGACGAGGTGAACGACCCGTACGGCGCGCCGATCACCTTCTTCCGCTCCATCGGCGACGAGATCCAGCAGGCGCTGGATCCGGTGGTCACGGCGCTGACGGGCGTGCCCGCGCGGCACTGAGCGGATCGCGGTACCGGGCGACGGATCTCGGTACCGAGCGGACGCGGGGGAGCACCGCGTCCCCGCCCGCCGGACCCGGGCCCCCGGCCACACACCTCCTGGCCACATCCTCCCGGCCCCGCGTCCACACCCTCCCGGCCCCGCGTCCAGGCCCTTCCGGGACCGCTTCCGGCACACCTCGGCCGCACACCCGCCGCACACCTTGGCCACACCCCGGCCTCACACCCACGGCCCCACTCCTCCGGCCGTCTCCTCCCGGGCACACCCTTCCCCGGACAGCGGACCCCCCGGTCTCTCCCGACCCCCTCTCCTGCCCGTACGCGCGCCCCTGACGGCCCCGTACGGCGCCCCAGCCTGCCCGTGGCCGCCCCGTGACCGGTCGGGCCGCACCGGTGGAGCAGTGAGGGAGCAGGGGGCGCGCAGGGTGCCTACAGTGGATTTCAGGCCACCCCCACCGCCCGGAGCGCCCCCATGCCCCCGCCCACCGTGCCCAGCGCGCCGACCGACGCCGGCCCCGGCTCCCAGGCCGGCACCGAAGCCACCGCCACCGCTGCCGCGGCAGCCGGTTTCGATGCCTTGCGCCGCCAGGACCCCGAGATCGCCGACGTGCTGATCGGCGAGGGACGACGGCAGGCGGACGGACTCCAGCTCATCGCCGCCGAGAACTTCACCTCGCCCGCCGTGCTGGCCGCCCTCGCCTCCCCGCTCGCCAACAAGTACGCCGAGGGCTACCCGGGCGCCCGCTACCACGGCGGCTGCGTCTACGCCGACGCCGCCGAGCGGATCGCCGTCGAACGCGCCCGGGCCCTGTTCGGCGCCGAACACGCCAACGTCCAGCCGCACTCCGGCTCCTCCGCCGTCCTCGCCGCCTACGCGGCGCTGCTGCGCCCCGGCGACACCGTACTCGCCATGGGACTCACCGACGGCGGACATCTCACCCACGGTTCGCCCGCGAACTTCTCCGGCCGCTGGTTCGATTTCGTCCCGTACGGCGTCGACGCGGAGACCGGTCTCGTCGACTACGAGCAGGTCGCCGCGCTCGCCCGGCACCACCGGCCGAAAGCGATCGTCTGCGGCTCGATCTCCTACCCCCGCCATCTCGACTACGCGCTCTTCAGAGCCATCGCCGACGAGGTCGGCGCCTATCTCGTCGCCGACGCCGCGCACCCGCTCGGCCTGATCGCCGGCGGCGCGGCGCCGAACCCCGTCCCGTACGCGGACATCGTCTGCGGCACCACCCACAAGGTGCTGCGCGGCCCGCGCGGCGGTCTGATCCTGTGCGGCGAGGAGCTGGCGGAACGGGTCGACCGGGCGGTGTTCCCGTTCACCCAGGGCGGCGCGCAGATGCACACGATCGCCGCCAAGGCGGTGGCGTTCGGCGAGGCGGCGACCCCGGCGTTCGCCGCGTACGCGCACCGGGTCGTCGACAACGCGCGCGTACTCGCCGCCGGGCTCGCCGCCGAGGGGTTCGCGCCGACGACCGGCGGCACCGACACCCATCTCGTCACCGCCGACCCGGCGCCGCTGGGCGTCGACGGCAAGACCGCCCGCGACCGGCTCGCGGCGGCCGGGATCGTCCTCGACACCTGCGCGCTGCCGTACGGGGAGCGGCACGGCCAGGGACGCGGCATCCGGCTCGGCACCGCTGCCGTGACCACCCAGGGCATGGGGGCGCCGGAGATGACGAGAATTCCCGCACTGTTCACCGCCGCGTTGCGCGACGACGCCGCGGAAACGGCCCGGGTACGGGCGGATGTACGGGAAATTGCCGGGCGTTTTCCCCCGTATGGCCAGTAAAAAGCCGGTAACGCACCCTGCCCGGGAACCGTCGGAGAGCGGGAGGTGTCCTCGACCATGGGGACGGCCCGGCTAGGGTGTGGGGCTGAGATGGCCAGCGATTCCTGTGGGGCAGCCCGTGCGTGATTACCTGCTGACGCTCTGTGTCACGGCCGCGGTGACCTATCTGCTGACCGGTCCGGTGCGGAAGTTCGCCATCGCGACCGGGGCGATGCCGGAGATCCGCGCACGCGACGTACACCGAGAACCGACACCGCGGCTCGGTGGCATCGCCATGTTCTTCGGACTGTGCGCGGGCCTGCTGGTCGCGGACCACCTGCAGAACCTGAGCAGCGTCTTCGAGCTGTCCAACGAGCCCCGCGCACTGCTCTCCGGCGCCGCGCTGATCTGGCTCGTCGGCGTCCTGGACGACAAGTTCGAGCTGGACGCGCTGATCAAGCTCGGCGCGCAGATGATCTCCGCGGGCGTGATGGTCGTCCAGGGTCTGACGATCCTGTGGCTGCCCATCCCCGGCGTCGGCACGGTCGCCCTCACCCAGTGGCAGGGCACCCTGCTCACCGTGGCGCTGGTCGTCCTGACGATCAACGCGGTGAACTTCGTCGACGGTCTCGACGGCCTCGCCGCCGGCATGGTCTGCATCGCCGCGGCGGCGTTCTTCCTGTACGCGTACCGCATGTGGTACGGCCTGACCATCGAGGCCGCCGCCCCCGCGACGCTCTTCGCCGCGATCCTCATGGGCATGTGTCTGGGCTACCTGCCGCACAACATGCACCCGGCGCGGATCTTCATGGGCGACTCCGGCTCGATGCTGATCGGCCTGATCCTGGCCGCGTCCGCGATCTCGATCACCGGCCAGGTCGACCCCGACCTCCTGGAGATCTTCGAGGGCTCGACGAAGGCCGCCACCCACGCAGCCCTGCCGGTGTTCATCCCGCTGGTGCTGCCGCTGACGATCATCGCGATCCCCATGGCGGACCTGGTGCTCGCCATCGTGCGCCGTACCTGGAAGGGCCAGTCGCCGTTCGCGGCGGACCGGGGGCATCTGCACCACCGGCTCCTGGAGATCGGGCACTCGCACAGCCGTGCCGTGCTGATCATGTACTTCTGGTCGGCGCTCATCGCCTTCGGCACGCTGGCCTATTCGGTGCACTCGACGTCGATGTGGATCGTCCTCGCCGTGGTCGTGCTGAGCGCGGTCGGTCTGGTGCTGCTCCTGCTGCCGCGCTTCTCGCCGAGAGCGCCGCGCTGGGCGCAGGCGGTCGTACCGCCGCGCTACCGGCGCCGTGCGTACCGGCTGCGGACCGAGGGGGCCCGGGCGGGCGTCCAGGGGGCCGGCTCCGACACCGACACCGACGCCGAGACAGCCTCCGACGCGACCGCCGAAGCGTCCTCCGACGCGACCTCCGACACCGACGCGGACGCCGGGTCCGGCTCCGCGGAGGAGCGCGACCACGAGCCCGTGCCGGCCGGGGTCAACGGAGCGACCGCGATCGGCCACCGTTCACGCTTCTCCGATCGAAGTAAGGCTGGGGCGCGAGGTTGACGAACGCCCCATCTCCGGTCATTAGCACGCGAGTTGACTCACTGTCGCGCTCGCACGTGCACGGTCACTCTCACGTGTGAGAGTTGGCACACGCACGAGTAAAGACCTATTCAAATAGTTTGTGATACCGTTCACGAGACCCGGCGACAGTGCCGAAAGACCGTAGTGCGACGGCCTTTTCGGCCCCGAGGCTCATCTCGGTCCGGGCTTACGCTCGTCCATGACGACACCATCGCCCCCTCCAGCAAGCGGAGACACCGCCATGCCGTCCAACGACGCACGCATCCTGCTGCACACCGCAGTCCCCACCGCCGCCGCGGGCATCATCGCCACGGTCGTCAGCGGTGTGGTCGCGGGCGGCAAGGGCGCGCTCGGCGCTGTCATCGGAACCCTGGTCGTGCTGCTCTTCATGGGCATCGGGCAGCTGGTGCTGCAACGGACGGCGAAGAAGCTCCCGCATCTGTTCCAGGCCATGGGGCTCATGCTCTACACGGCCCAGCTGCTGGTGCTCTTCATCTTCCTGGCGCTGTTGAAGGGGACGACCGCGTTCAACTTCAAGGCGTTCGCCTTCACGCTGCTCGGCACCACCATCGTGTGGGTCGCCGCCCAGGCCCGTGCCTACATGAAGGCCAAGATCACGTACATCGACCCCGACAATTCGGGGCCGAAGCCGTGAAGGGTAGGGCCGGGATAAAGCCGCCAGCTGCTTCCTGCTATCGTCCGGTGCCAACTGCGGCAGTGCGGGCGCGGGCATCCGGAACGGCGCCTGACCCAGCGAGAGGCTCGATGCCGAACCGCCGCCCCCTTATCCGTAAGACCAGTCCAGTGCCGACCCGCGGCTGCGTGCCGCGCCGACACAACGAGGTTGCCGTACCTATGCGCCACGCTGAAGGAGCCCGCGGTGAGTGCTGACCAGACGCTTGCCTTCGACCCGGATTGCCACATCTTCTCCGGATGTGGCTTCCCGGCGCCGGGGCTGCACACGTTCATGTACGAGCCCCTGTTCACGGTGGGGAGCTTCGACTTCACCAAGCCGATGCTGCTCGCCATCCTGGGCTCGATCGTGGTCGTCGGCTTCTTCTGGGCCGCTTTCAACAAGCCCAAGCTGATCCCCGGCAAGATGCAGATGGTCGGCGAGGCCGGTTACGACTTCGTGCGCCGCGGCATCGTCTACGAGATCATCGGCAAGAAGGACGGCGAGAAGTACGTCCCGCTGATGGTGTCGCTGTTCTTCTTCGTCTGGATCATGAACCTGTGGTCGATCGTTCCGGTCGCCCAGTTCCCGGTCACCTCGCTGATCGCCTTCCCGGCGGCCCTCGCGCTGATCGTCTATGTCCTGTGGATCTCGCTGACCTTCAAGAAGCACGGCTTCGTCGGCGGGTGGAAGAACATCACCGGTTACGACAAGAACCTCGGCGCCATCCTGCCGATGGTCGTCGTCCTCGAGTTCTTCTCGAACCTCCTCATCCGGCCCTTCACGCACGCGGTGCGACTGTTCGCGAACATGTTCGCCGGTCACCTGCTGATCGTGATGTTCTCGCTGGCCACCTGGTACCTCATGAACGGCCTGGGCTTCGTCTACGCCGGCGCCTCGTTCGTGATGGTTCTCGTGATGACCGCTTTCGAGCTCTTCATCCAGGCCGTCCAGGCGTACGTCTTCGTCCTCCTGGCCTGCAGCTACGTCCAGGGCGCGCTCGCCGAGCACCACTGAGCCCCGCTCACGGACTCGTAGCACCCACCCCGAAACCAGCAGTCGTCCGGTGGCCAACCCCCACCGGGTCATTGAAAGAGAAGGAAGTAACGGCATGTCCGCTGCTCTCGACATGGTCAACCTCGCCGCCGGCGCCAAGGAGAACGTCGTCGGCAACGTCGCCTCCATCGGTTACGGCCTCGCCGCGATCGGCCCCGGCGTCGGCGTCGGCATCATCTTCGGTAACGGTACGCAGGCCCTCGCCCGTCAGCCCGAGGCCGCCGGTCTGATCCGCACCAACCAGATCATGGGCTTCGCCTTCTGTGAGGCGCTCGCCCTCATCGGCATCGTCATGGGCTTCGTCTACCAGTAAGCCGCTGACAAGTCCGACCCTTTTTACGGAAGGCACTGATGTGAACGCTCTGCTTCTTGCGGAGGCGGCGGAGCCCCAGCCTCCGCTCATCCCGCATCTCGACGAGCTCGTCATCGGCCTGATCGCCTTCGTCATCGTCTTCGGCTTCCTCGCCAAGAAGCTCCTCCCGAACATCAACAAGGTTCTGGACGAGCGTCGCGAGGCCATCGAGGGTGGCATCGAGAAGGCCGAATCGGCCCAGGTCGAGGCTCAGAGTGTGCTGGAGCAGTACAAGGCTCAGCTCGCCGAGGCCCGCCACGAAGCCGCGCGTCTTCGCCAGGAGGCGACGGAGCAGGGCACCGCGATCATCCAGGAGATGAAGGCGGAAGGCCAGCGCCAGCGCGAGGAGATCATCGCCGCCGGTCACACGCAGCTCGCTGCCGACCGCAAGGCCGCGTCCGCCGCGCTGCGTCAGGACGTCGGCAAGCTTGCGACCGACCTGGCGTCGAAGCTCGTCGGCGAGGCCCTCGAGGACCACGCCCGTCAGAGCCGGACCATCGACCGCTTCCTTGAGGAACTCGAGGAGAAGGCCGAGGCCGTGCGATGAACGGAGCGAGCCGCGAGGCACTGAGTGCCGCACGTGAGGCCCTCGACGCACTGACCGACAACACGTCGGTGGACGCGGGCAAGCTCGCGGGCGAGCTGGCGGCCGTCACCGCGCTGCTCGACCGCGAGGTGTCGCTGCGTCGGGTCCTGACCGACCCGGCGCAGGCGGGCGAGGCCAAGGCCGAGCTCGCCGGGCGACTCCTTTCCGGTCAGGTGGGCGGCGAGACCGTCGACCTGGTCGCCGGGATGGTGCGCTCCCGCTGGTCGCAGTCGCGCGACCTGGTCGACGCGGCCGAGGAGCTGGCGAACATCGCCGACCTCACCGCCGCCCAGAAGGCGGGCGCCCTCGACGACGTCGAGGACGAGCTGTTCCGGTTCGGCCGGATCGTCTCCTCCAGCAACGGGCTCCGCTCCGCGCTGACGGACAAGACCGCGAAGGCATCGGCCAAGGGCGAGCTGCTGCGCAGCCTGCTCGGCGGCAAGGCCAACCCGGTCACCGAGCGTCTGATCGTCCGCCTGGTGACCCAGCCCCGGGGCCGTAGCCTGGAGTCGGGACTCGAGTCCCTGTCCAAGCTCGCCGCGGCGCGCCGGGACCGGATGGTCGCCGTCGTCACCTCCGCGGTGCCGCTCAGCGACCAGCAGAAGCAGCGCCTCGGTGCCGTTCTGGCCAAGCTGTACGGCCGCCAGATGCACCTGAACCTGGACGTGGACCCGACGGTCCTCGGCGGGATCTCGGTGCGGGTCGGTGACGAGGTCATCGACGGCACCATCGCGGAGCGCCTCGACGAGGCGACCCGCCGCCTGGCCGGCTGACCTCGGCCACAAATCAAGACGCATGACAGCGGCCCGGTTGGGCCGTGCAGAGATTGCAGAAGATTCCTGGGGGTCGGCCCCCAGACCCCTTAAGAAACTTCGGGCCCAACAAGGAGAGCAGGGAACCCAGATGGCGGAGCTCACGATCCGGCCGGAGGAGATCCGGGACGCACTGGAGAACTTCGTCCAGTCGTACCAGCCGGACGCGGCCTCGCGCGAGGAAGTCGGCACGGTCAGCCTGGCCGGCGACGGCATCGCGAAGGTCGAGGGTCTTCCCTCGGCCATGGCGAACGAGCTGCTGAAGTTCGAGGACGGCACTCTCGGCCTCGCGCTGAACCTGGAAGAGCGCGAGATCGGTGCGATCGTCCTCGGCGAGTTCAGCGGCATCGAGGAGGGACAGCCGGTGCAGCGCACCGGTGAGGTCCTCTCCGTCGGTGTCGGCGAGGGTTACCTGGGTCGCGTCGTCGACCCGCTCGGCAACCCGATCGACGGTCTCGGCGAGATCGCGACCGAGGGCCGCCGCGCCCTCGAGCTGCAGGCGCCGGGCGTCATGCAGCGTAAGTCGGTCCACGAGCCGATGGAGACCGGCTACAAGGCCGTCGACGCCATGACCCCGGTCGGCCGTGGTCAGCGTCAGCTGATCATCGGTGACCGCCAGACCGGCAAGACCGCCCTGGCCGTCGACACGATCATCAACCAGCGCGACAACTGGCGCTCGGGCGACGTGAACAAGCAGGTGCGCTGCATCTACGTCGCGGTCGGCCAGAAGGGCTCCACCATCGCGTCCGTGCGCGCGGCCCTCGAAGAGGCCGGCGCGCTCGAGTACACGACCATCGTCGCCGCCCCGGCGTCCGACCCGGCCGGCTTCAAGTACCTGGCGCCGTACACCGGTTCGGCCATCGGTCAGCACTGGATGTACGCCGGCAAGCACGTCCTGATCATCTTCGACGACCTGTCGAAGCAGGCCGACGCCTACCGCGCCGTGTCCCTGCTGCTGCGTCGTCCGCCGGGCCGCGAGGCGTACCCGGGTGACGTCTTCTACCTGCACTCCCGCCTGCTGGAGCGCTGCGCGAAGCTGTCGGACGAGCTGGGCGCGGGCTCGATGACCGGTCTTCCGATCGTCGAGACCAAGGCCAACGACGTGTCGGCGTTCATCCCGACCAACGTCATCTCGATCACCGACGGCCAGTGCTTCCTGGAGTCCGACCTGTTCAACGCCGGCCAGCGCCCGGCCCTGAACGTCGGTATCTCCGTGTCGCGTGTCGGTGGCTCCGCCCAGCACAAGGCGATGAAGCAGATCTCCGGTCGCCTCCGTGTGGACCTGGCCCAGTTCCGTGAGCTCGAGGCGTTCGCCGCCTTCGGTTCCGACCTGGACGCCGCGTCGAAGGCGCAGCTGGAGCGCGGTCAGCGCATGGTCGAGCTGCTGAAGCAGCCGCAGTACCAGCCGATGTCGACCGAGAACCAGGTCGTCTCCATCTGGGCCGGCACCACCGGCAAGATGGACGACGTCCCGGTGGCCGACATCCGCCGTTTCGAGACCGAGATGCTGGCGTTCCTGCGTCAGAGCCACTCGGGCCTCATGACCTCCATCCGTGAGGGCGGCAAGATGTCGGACGACACGCTGCAGTCCGTCGCCGACGCGATCGCGGAGTTCAAGAAGCAGTTCGAGACGTCCGACGGCAAGCTGCTGGGCGACGACGCCTCCGCCGTCAACGTCTCGAAGTGACGACGGAAGGGACCTGACTCATGGGAGCGCAGCTCCGGGTCTACAAGCGTCGCATCAAATCCGTCACCGCGACGAAGAAGATCACCAAGGCGATGGAGATGATCGCCGCCTCGCGCGTCGTCAAGGCGCAGCGCAAGGTGCAGGCGTCGACCCCGTACGCGACCGAGCTCACCCGCGCGGTGACCGCGGTCGCCACGGGCGCCAACGACAAGCACCCGCTGACCACCGAGGCGGAGAACCCGACGCGTGCCGCGGTCCTGCTCCTCACGAGCGACCGCGGTCTGGCCGGCGCCTTCAACTCCAACGCCATCAAGGCGGCGGAGAAGCTCGTCAAGGAGCTGGAGGGCGAGGGCAAGACGGTCGACATCTACGTCGTCGGCCGTCGTGGCATCGCGCACTTCAACTTCCGTGAGCGCAAGCTGGCCGACACGTGGGCCGGTTTCACGGACGAGCCGACGTACGCGGACGCCAAGAAGATCGGCGAGCCGCTGATCGAGGCCATCGAGAAGGACACGGCCGAGGGTGGTGTGGACGAACTCCACATCGTCTACACCGAGTTCGTCTCGATGATGACCCAGTCCGCGATCGAGGCCCGGCTGCTGCCTCTCAGCCTCGACGAGGTCGCGAAGGAGGCCGGCACGACGGACACGATCCGTCCGCTGTTCGACTTCGAGCCGTCGGCGGAGGACGTCCTGGACGCCCTTCTGCCGCGGTACGTCGAGAGCCGGATCTACAACGCGCTGCTGCAGTCCTCGGCTTCGAAGCACGCCGCCACGCGGCGCGCGATGAAGTCGGCGACCGACAACGCGGGCGAGCTGATCACCAGCCTCACCCGTCGTGCCAACGCGGCCCGCCAGGCCGAAATCACCCAGGAAATCAGCGAGATCGTCGGTGGCGTTGCCGCCCTGGCCGACGCGAACGCGGGGAGTGACAAGTAATGACGACCACTGTTGAGACGGCCGCCGCCACGGGCCGCGTCGCCCGGGTCATCGGCCCGGTCGTCGACGTGGAGTTCCCCGTCGACGCCATGCCGGAGATCTACAACGCGCTGCACGTCGACGTGCTCGACCCGTCGGGCGACGGCACCAAGACGCTGACCCTCGAGGTCGCGCAGCACCTCGGTGACGGCCTGGTCCGCACCATCTCCATGCAGCCCACCGACGGTCTGGTCCGCCAGGCCCCGGTGACCGACACGGGCACGGCCATCACCGTCCCGGTCGGCAACGTCACCCAGGGCAAGGTGTTCAACACCCTGGGCGAGGTCCTGAACGAGGACCCGTCCACGGTCGCCGACGCCGAGCGCTGGGCGATCCACCGCAAGGCCCCGGCCTTCGACCAGCTCGAGTCCAAGACCGAGATGTTCGAGACCGGCCTGAAGGTCGTCGACCTTCTCACCCCGTACGTCAAGGGTGGAAAGATCGGTCTGTTCGGTGGTGCCGGTGTCGGCAAGACCGTTCTGATCCAGGAAATGATCATGCGTGTGGCGAAGCTGCACGAGGGTGTGTCGGTCTTCGCGGGCGTCGGTGAGCGCACCCGTGAGGGCAACGACCTCATGGTCGAGATGGAAGAGGCCGGCGTTCTGGACAAGACCGCCCTGGTCTTCGGCCAGATGGACGAGCCCCCGGGCACCCGTCTGCGCGTCGCCCTGGCCGGTCTGACCATGGCGGAGTACTTCCGCGATGTGCAGAAGCAGGACGTGCTGTTCTTCATCGACAACATCTTCCGCTTCACGCAGGCCGGTTCCGAGGTCTCGACCCTGCTCGGCCGTATGCCCTCCGCGGTGGGTTACCAGCCGAACCTGGCCGACGAGATGGGTCTCCTCCAGGAGCGCATCACCTCGACCCGTGGTCACTCGATCACCTCGATGCAGGCGATCTACGTCCCCGCCGACGACCTCACCGACCCGGCGCCGGCGACCACCTTCGCCCACCTCGACGCGACGACGGTTCTCTCCCGTCCGATCTCCGAGAAGGGCATCTACCCGGCCGTGGACCCGCTGGACTCCACGTCCCGGATCCTGGACCCGCGTTACATCGCCGAGGACCACTACGCCGCCGCCATGCGCGTCAAGGGCATCCTCCAGAAGTACAAGGACCTCCAGGACATCATCGCGATCCTCGGTATCGACGAGCTGAGCGAGGAGGACAAGCTCGTTGTCCACCGCGCCCGCCGTGTCGAGCGCTTCCTGTCCCAGAACACCCACGCGGCGAAGCAGTTCACCGGCGTGGACGGTTCGGACGTTCCGCTCGAGGAGTCGATCGCCGCGTTCAACGCGATCTGCGACGGTGAGTACGACCACTTCCCGGAGCAGGCCTTCTTCATGTGTGGTGGTCTTGAGGACCTCAAGAAGAACGCCAAGGAGCTCGGCGTCTCCTGAGCCCCCGTGCTCGGCTGAAGGGGGCGGGTCCGCCCCGCCCCCTTCGGTACGCCAACCCCGCTGTACCCTCCGGCAACCGCCGGGGAAGAGGACCGCGGCGCTCCGGCGCCGTACGTCCTACTAGACTTTGACCCAACACCCGGTATCCGCCGGGTGGTGAACCGAGGAGCCACCCTTGGCCGCTGAGCTGCACGTCGAGCTGGTCGCCGCGGACCGGAGTGTCTGGTCTGGCGAGGCCACCCTGGTCATCGCGCGTACCACCTCCGGCGACATCGGCGTCATGCCCGGTCACCAGCCGCTGCTCGGTGTGCTGGAGTCGGGCCCGGTGACCATCCGTACGAGCGAGGGCGACACGATCGTGGCCGCCGTCCACGGCGGATTCCTTTCCTTCGCCGACGACAAGCTTTCTCTGCTCGCGGAGATCGCCGAACTGGCGGACGAGATCGACGCCCAGCGTGCCGAGCGCGCGCTGGAGCGTGCGAAGTCGGACGAGGACGCCGCCGCCGAGCGGCGCGCCGAGGTCCGGCTGCGCGCGGTGGCGGTCCGCTAGCGGATCGCGCCAGAGCCACACCCTCAGCCGCGGCACGGTCGGAGACACTCCGGACCGTGCCGCGGCTGAGGCGATGCAGATGCGGGTTGTGTTCGGTCAGGCCGGGTCCACCGGTCACGGGTTGCGGCGAGGAGGTCGGTGAAGATGTTCCTCGCGTTGCTCGTGTGCGGCCTGGTCGTCGCACTGCTGGTGATCGGGCTGTTCGTGTTCGGTCTGCGGCGCAGGCTGATCCAGCGGGCCGGCGGGACCTTCGACTGTTCCCTGCGCTGGGACGTCGCCGAGGAGCGCGACCCCACCGGCAAGGGCTGGGTGTACGGCGTCGCCCGCTACAGCGGTGACGAGATCGCCTGGTTCCGCGTGTTCTCCTACGCGCCCCGCCCCAAGCGGATCCTGGAGCGCTCGGCCATCGAGGTCCTGGCGCGCCGGAGCCCGGAGGGCGAGGAGGAGCTGGCGCTCCTTTCGGACTCCGTGATCCAGGCGTGCGTGGTCCGCGGGACGCGGCTGGAGCTGGCGATGAGCGAGGACGCGCTGACCGGTTTCCTGGCGTGGCTGGAGGCGGCGCCGCCGGGCCAGCGGGTGAATGTGGCCTGACCTGAGGGTCTGTCGGCGGCTTTCTGGATTCGCGGCTTTTTGTGCGGCCCGGCGAGTTCCCTGAGGGGGATCGTGCGGGCCGTTTTTGTTGGGCGGGCTGTTTTCGGGGCTGGGGTTGGGGCCGGGGGCTGGGGTCGGTGCCGGATGTATTGACAGTGCGCGGTCACAGTGGCTGTCATGTGTGGGAGCGCTCCCATTCGTCGACTTCCGGTCGGCGCTCCACCCACCCCTGGCTTGGAGGCACCCATGCGCACCCTCGTCACGCGATTACGGCAACGGCCCTGGATCGGGGCGGCACTCGCGGCCTTCTCGGGCATCGCCCTGCTGCTGACCGCGGTCGTCACGGCACCTCCCAGCAGAGCGGCGGACGCCGGCTGCCGGGTCGAGTACACCGTCAACCAGTGGACCGGCGGCTATACGGCCGCGATCAAGCTCACCAACCTCGGTGCGGCGCTCGCCAGTTGGCGGCTGACCTGGACGTACGGCGGCGACCAGGCGGTGACGTCGGCCTGGAACTCCACCGCATCCCAGACCGGTCATGCCGTCACCGTCACCAACGCGGCGTGGAACGGCGCCCTGGCGACGGGCGGTTCGGCCGACTTCGGCGTCCAGGGGACGTACGGGTCGGCCAACCCGACGCCGACGGACTTCGCGGTCAACGGCGTGGCCTGCGGCGGCACTTCGACGCCGACGGACCCGACCACCCCGCCGACCACCCCACCGACCACGCCTCCCACCACTCCTCCGACGACTCCGCCGACCACTCCGCCGGGTGGTGGTGACTGCGGCAGCGCCGTGGTCTGTTCCGGGTTCGAGGACCAGAACGGCTCCACTCCGTCCGGGGCTTGGCAGTTCGCGGCTCCGGACTGTCAGGGGGCGGGCGCGGTCACGGTCGACACCTCGGTCGTGCACAGCGGCGGCAAGTCGATGCGAGTGGACGGCAAGGCCGGCTTCTGCAACCACGCCTTCATCGCCACGACGGCGAACCTGTCGTCGGTGAGCCCGATGTACGTACGGATGTGGGTACGGCACACCACCGCGCTGCCCGCCGGGCACGTCTCCTTCGTCTCCATGCCGGACAGCGGCCAGGGCGGCAAGGCGCTGCGGGTCGGCGGCCAGAACGGCGCGTTGCAGTGGAACCGGGAGATCGACGACGCCACCCTGCCCGCGCAGAGCCCGGCGGGCGTGGCACTCAGCAAGCCGCTGCCGACGGGCAGTTGGCAGTGTCTGCGCTTCGCGATCAACACGTCGAACGGCAACCTCGACACCTGGCTGGGCGACCAGCAGGTGGCCGGACTGCACGCGGACGGGGTACCCACGGCGGACATCGACCAGCAGTGGCTGTCCCGCACCACCGCACCACGCCCGACCGCTCTGCGCCTCGGCTGGGAGAGCTACGGCGTCGGTGACGACACCCTGTGGTTCGACGACGTGGCGGTCGGCTCGTCGCCGATCGGCTGCTGAAACGGCGGGATGGCGGGACGGCGGATGGCGGATGGTGGGATAGCGGACGGCGGGCGCCGGACTGTCCACTGTCCGCCGTTCGCCGTCCGCCGTACGACCGACGCCGCCGAGGAATTCTGTGACCAGCCTCAACGATCTCACCCGTATCGTGCCGCCCCCAGCTGCTCCGGCACCCACCGACTGGGGCGCGGCCGAGTCGAGCCGGAGCAGCCAGGCGATCCGGGAGTGGGCCCGCTCGCAGGGGTACGACGTCCCCGATCGCGGACGCATCCCCGCCTCCGTCATCCAGGCGTGGGAGCGGGCGCACTGAGGTGACGGCGGCGGGCAGGGGTCAGTGGAGGTGGGCCGGGAGGGTGAGGAGGCCGCGGTGGCGGGGGTTGTCCTGCCAGGCGGCTGGGGTTGCGGCCGGGCGCAGGGCCGGGAAGCGGCGCAGGAGTCGGGTGAACGCGATCTCGGCCTGGAGGCGGGCCAGCGGTGCGCCCAGGCAATGGTGGATGCCGTGGCCGAAGGCCAGATGCCCGGAGGTGTCGCGGGTGACGTCGAAGCGGTCCGGGTCCGGGAAGACCTCCGGGTCGCGGTTGGCGGCGAGGAGGGCGATCTGGACGAACTCCCCGGCCGGGATCGCGGTCCCCTGGATCGTCACCGGCTCGGTCGTGTAGCGCAGGGTCGCGATGCCGAACGGGCTTTCGTGGCGCAGGACTTCCTCGATCAGACCGGGGACGAGGGAGACGTCGGCGCGTACGGCGGCGAGTTGCTCGGGGTGAGTGAACAGGGCGTGCAGGCCGTTGGCGATCAGGTTGACGGTCGTCTGATGCCCGGCGACCACCAGCAGGAACGCCATCGAGGTGATCTCCTCCTCGCTGAGCGCGCCCCAGCCACCCCCGCCGTCACCGCCGTCGTCGCGGGCGGCGGCGAGCGCGGACAGGAGATCGTCCCCGGGGCGGGACCGCTTCTCCTCGACCAGGGCACGCAGCCGGTCCAGCATCGCGTCGGCCGTGGGTACGGAGACCTCGCCGTCGCCCTCGTTCCCGGCCACCGAGTGCCCCCGGACCTGGAGGACCCCCGGGTCGTCCGGGTCCGCCCCGAGCAGGTCGAAGATCACGGCCAGGGGGAGGGGGAGCGCGAACCGGCCGATCAGGTCGACCGCGCCCGTCGTGTCGACCGCCGTCTCTTCCAGTGCGTCGAGCAGGGCGGTGACCCGGGCCTCGATCCGGGGGCGTAACGCGGCCACCCGCCTTGTGGTGAAGGCCTGTTGGACCAGCCGGCGCAGCCGGGTGTGGCGAGGAGGGTCGGAGTTGAGCATATGGGTGGTGAGCCCACCGCCCGGGCCGCCGGTGGGCAGCCCCGCGTAGCGGGCGAACGCCTCCGTCGCCCCGTCCTTGCTCAGCCGGGGGTCGGCGAGCGCCGCCCGGCAGGCCGCGTACTCGGTGACGACCCAGCCGGCCAGCGGTACGGGACCGGCGAAGCGCACCCGGCGGGCCCCGCCCGTCTCGCGCCAGTGCCGGTACGTCGGGTGCGGGTCACGGGCGACGTACTCGTCCACCGCCTCGAACCCGTACGCCACCGTGACCCCGTCCGCCACTGCGCCCCCGTCCCCCGTCGTCGCGGGCGTCTCGACCGGCTCGGGCGGGGGCGGCACGTCAGGCCTTGACCAGCCGTACGTCCGACACCCCGAGCAGTCCGGCCAGCGGCACCTTCCCCCTGGTCTGCGCGGGGTCGACCGTCAGGCCCGCGCCGCGGATGAGGTCCAGGAGAAGTTCGCCGAGCGGCATCACCATGTGCCGGCCCCAGCAGCGTTCGGAGGAGTGTCCGAAGGGGAGGTAGCCGGGGGCGGTGTCGGGGTCGAGGGTCTCCCAGCGCTCGGGCCGGAACTCGTTCGGGGCGTCCCACAGCTTCGGGTCCCGGTGGGAGAGGATCGGGAGGAGGAGGACGTCGTCGCCCGCGCCGATGCGGTCGTCGATGGCGGGGTACTCGGGGGAGGCGTTCCGCAGGAGGTTCCACGACGGCGGCAGCATCCGCATCGACTCGTAGAGGAGATGCTGGTTCGGCGTCTCGGGGTCGAACGGCGCGCCGAGCCACAGCGCGTTCGAGACGAGGGTGGAGACCGTGAAGCACACGGGGGCCGCCGCGCGGCGGTACATGCCCAGGGCGTAACGGCGGTCCTGGTACGTGGTGGCGTCGGCGACCATGCCCGCGAGCGAGGTCAGCGGCGCGCCGCCCCGGCCGGCCCGCTTCGAGAGCGGGAGCGCGGCGCCTGCCGCGATCACCGACCAGGTGAGTTTGGTGGTGAGTTCGAGGTTCCGGCTCATCAACACCCGCAGCCGGTACGGGTCGTTGCCCAGAATCATGTCGCGCAGGAACATGTGGCCCGTCAGCGGCCACAGTCCGGACAGATCGACGTCCTCGGGCCGCGGGCGTTCCCTCTTCAGTGCCTCGCGCACATCGCTGCCGATGGTCCGCATCACGGAGGCGGCTTCACTCCGGGCGATCGAACGGCCGTGCAGCGGCTTGAACGTGGGCCGTTCGGTCTCGGTGGCCCGGCGGGCGGCGAGGATCCGGTCGGCGACCTCGTGTCCGGCGATCCCGATGGTGTCGGGTTCGAGCCGGAAGACGTCCTGCCCGAGGTGGTCCCGGAAGAGGGCGGCGAGTCGGGGGTGGAACACCGTGGAGCGCATGGGAGATCTCCGGGAGGCCGAGAGGGCTGACATCGGCGGGCGGTGTCGTCCCCGCCCGGGGGCGGGGACGACGGGGTGTCCTAGTACCAGATGTACCAGGCGCTGGCCTTCAGGCTCTTCTGCGCGGACACCTTGTTGCGGATGGCGAAGAGAAGCTTCATCACTGCACCCCCTTTCAGGGTGGAGACGTCTACACGGCCTCCTGGTGGAGGTCGTGCGCAGTTGGGCTGGGTCAGCCTGGGACAGCAATATGAACATCTGATGAACGCGCAGGTGAGAGCGCTGATTTGAGGCTTCGGAGGGCCTTGTTCCGCCTGGGGCAGGGGAGCTGGACGGGGGCGGAGTCTCGTCGCCGGGTGATCGGTACGAGGATCGCTACGGCGGAGGTGGTGGTGCCGGGTGCGGCGCCTGCGGTACGCCACTCCCACCGGGTCCGGCACGAGAGTGGACGGGCTCGGGAGGGAGGGGTGGATGGGCTGGGGAGGGGGCGGTCGGGCTGGGGCGGTCGGGCTCAGGTAGCGGCCGGCCGCAGGTTCGCGAGAAGCAGGGCGAGCGGGCCGCCCTGGAGGAGGAAGCGGCCTTCGCGAACGGCGGCGAGAGCGTCCTCCATCGGCCACCACATCAGCTTGAAGCCGTCTTCCCCGGCGTCGAGTTCCTGCGGGCCACAGGTCAGGTCCCGCGCCTCGAAGAGGTGGAGTCGCGCGGTGGAGCCCGGAACGATGGCGAACGAGCCCAGCGGACGCCAGGCCCCGGCGGTGACCCCGGCCTCCTCGCGCAGCTCGCGCCGCGCACACTCTTCCGGGCTCTCGTCACCCTCCTGACGCCCGCCGGGAAGGAACAGATACTCGCCACCGTGCAGAGGGAATGGCGCGGTCAGCACCGCGACCAGGCCGGCGGCGTCCCGGGCCACGATCACGGCCGCGTCCCGGGTGGGCAGTTGTGCGTTGGTCATGCGCGGAGATTAGGGCGGGGCCGGACCACCCCGCAGGCGAAAGGCACGCTCGTCACTGTCGGGTGGATGATCCCGCGCCCGTGGTAGCCGTCCTCGCCGAAGGCATCGCCGTGATCGGCGCACATGATGACCAGCCACTTCCTGGTGCTTGTCAGACCTTCGAGCAGGACTCCCAAGTGCTCGTCGGCGTAGGCGAGCGCGGCGGCCTGGGACAGCCATGAGTCGGAGCTGTCGCCGAGATAGTGGCCATGGGGGACGTGAGTGGCCGAGACGTTGACGAACAGGAAGAGCGGTCGGTCCTCTCGGGTCCGTGCGACATCGAGGGCGAACTCCACCTGGTGGCGGGTGGAGTCCGGCTCCGGCGAGCAGAACTCCGGCCGCCAGAAGTCCTCGTCGAACATGGCGGGCAGGACGGAGCCGAGCGGCGTCTCTCGGGAGAAGTAGGTCACCCCGCCGACGCAGACCGTCCGATAGCCGTGCTGGGCGAGACCGATGAGCAGGTTCGGCGCGTCGAAGACGAACGTACGTGGATCGACGGTCTTGAACGCCGGCGGCCGGCACTCCCACAAGCGCGGAGGCTGCGACGGCTGCGGGAGCTTCGGCAGGAATCCGGAGAAGAACGCGACGTGGGCGGGCAGAGTGAACGTGCCGGGCGTCCAGCGCTCCTCCCACTGCCCACCCGGCAGGAATCCGGCCAGCCGCGGAGTACGTCCGGCGCGCGTCGTCGCCCTGGCGACGTCGTAGCGCAGGGAGTCCAGGGTGACGAACAGGATGTTCGTCCCGGACTCGATGATCCCGGCGGCATCGATCACGTCATCCCTCCGCACCGAAGTAGTGCTTGGCGAGGTCGGGCCGGTGGACGACCCGGCCCCGGGCACGGTCGTTGACGGGGAGGAGCACCTTGTCCAGGGCGATGAGGCCGCAGATCCGCTCCAGCCCCGTGCCGTCGGTGATCGCGGATCCGTCGGCGGTGAACAGGCGAATGGTCACCTCGGCGCCGAAGGCGCTGATCCGGGCCCCGGGTACCTGGAGCGTGCGGATCGCGTAGGCCAGCAGTTCCTCGTCGCCCGCACCGACAACGGACACGGTTGCCGTGTAGTGCTCGCAGTTGACGGCGCCACGGTTGAACAGGCCGCAGTACTGCTTCGCCGGCTCGGTGCCGTCGTGGACCAGGGCGACGCCGTGCGCGCCCGTGGTGAGCACGAGGCAGGATCCGATCCACCAGGCGACCGCCGGGTGGATATCCGTGAGATGCCGGCCGTGGACGCGGTCCTCGGCGAAGACCGTGGACAGATCAACGGGATGGAGCACGACGGTCCTCCAGCAGCGAGCGGATCTCCCCGGCCAGTTCCTCGGGGGTGCGGTTGTCGGTGCCGACCGACACCCCCGTCGGGTCGGTGGCGGCGAAGCGCCGGTAGAGATCCTGGATGTACGGCAGCAGGGCGGGTCTGCGGACAAGGAATCGGTCCGTTGCGGCCCGGGGCGGCCGGCTCTCCATCCGATGCCGGATCTCCTTCTCGGAGGTCTCCAGATAGACCGTCAGATCAGGTGTCGGCAGGTATCCCCTGTACGGACGGAACGCGGCGACGGCGACCTCCAGGTCGAGCTGGTTGACGGCCGCGTGGTTGACAATGACCGAGCCGATCCACCGGTCCGCGACGAGGCTGCCACCGGCCAGACGGCGGCGGGCGAAGTCGGCGGAGTCGAGTGCGCCGGCGAGGTGGAACGCGAATTGGGTCAGCGCCCCACCGTGATCGCTGATGTAGCCGGCGAGATCGGCGAGTGGCCTCGGGACGACGTGCAGGGTGTCGGCGGCCAGTTGATCGGCCAGGAGCCGGGCCAGGGTGGATTTCCCGGAACCGCTGACTCCTTCCAAGACCAGGAAGACGCCGTTGCGGCGGGAGACCGGTGGCCGGTAGCAGGGGTGCGGATCGAAGCTCACAGCGTTCCCTCCGTGAACGCGGCGACGTGCCCGGCCACCGCCGTGGCGATCGTGGTCGGGGCATCGGCCGTGGCGAGCGGGCCGGCGAGGTCGAGGCGGAGGTCGTCGCGGAGCAGGCACGGCTGGAGCCCGCCGGCGTGGTCGAGGCGCAGTGCCCAGAATCCTTCGACGCACCGGGGCCGAAGCGGGCAGCTCCCGCACTGGCCGACGTGGTGGCGGCCGAGTTCCCGGTGGATGACCTCGATCTCCAGGCCGTCGACGGTGAAGACGCGCCGTCCCTGTCCGACGCCCGCGATCTCGACCCGCTCGGTTCCGGTCAGCGTGCGCAGATGGGCGATCAGTCTCTCCGCGGAGATGGCCGCGCTCTGGCGGGATGCGTTGAAGTCGGTGTCGACCAACTCGATGAACTGGATCGGCATCCGGTGTTCCAGGGCGTACTCGAGGATCGAGCGGATCTCGTGCTCGTTCTGTCTCTGAAGCAGAGTGTTCAGCTCGACCCGCTCGAATGCCTCCCGGGCCGCTTCGATCCCGGTGAGCACGGCGGAGACCGGGAGCCGGGTTCCGGCGATCTCCCGGAAGGTCTCGTCGCTGAAGTAGTGCAGCGACACTTTGACCTTGTCGAGGGCGGTCTCCCGCAGCCACGGCACGGCGCGGGGGAGCAGGACGCCGTTCGTGATCAGAGAGAAGCCGACGTCCGGTGCGGCGAATTGCCGCATGCCTTCCAGAACAGGCCGCGCCAGTCTCGACGCCAGGGGCTCGCCGCCGGTGAAGTACACCCGCTTGAGTCCCTGGGCGATCAGCGCGCCGATGATGGTCACGAAGTGCTCGGCACACAGAAGTCGCCGTCGCGGCCGCAGGGTGTGGTCTTCACGTGCGCTGCCGGGCGGGATGTCGCCCTCGTTGTGGCAGAACCAGCAGGCGATGTTGCAGTCGGGGCCGAGCGATACCCGGAGCTGGCCACGCAGCGCGGCGAAGTTCCGCAGCGCGGTCGTGCCGACGCCGGTGAGCGGGGACTGGCAGGGCGAGAGGCCGAGGGGAGTCACCACACGCTCCTGTTCCCGGTGCAGGGGATGTCCGGCCGCGAGACGGGTCGATTCGGCGTGGCCGACGGCCGGGGACGCGGAGTCGCGTCTCGGCCGGGTTCGATGAGCGGCCGAGCCCTGGACACGGGCCCGAGAGCGTTCAAGTCGGTCCAAGAGTGTTCCGGGAACGCGTCCGGGCGGCCGCGGGGCCCGCGGGCCAGGGCGGTGCGCGGTCTGTGTGACGGTCGGTCGGAGCAGCGGGAAGCGGAGTGGTTCGTCGGCATCGGCGGACCTTCGGCAGCAGGAGGTGCGACGGACACCTCCAGTGGACCGCCGGCCCCACGCCGTGATCCGTAGTCGGACTACGACCCGTAGCCCGACTACGGGTCAGATGGTCCGCACGCCGGTGCGGGTGGCGAAGTCCCGCACGCCCGGCAGCTTTTGGTCATGCCGCAGAAGGCGGACGGCGAGGTCGCGGACGGCGCCCCGGCGGATTTCCTGCGGGGCCGCTTCCTCGGCGGCCAGCAGGGCCCGGTAACACGGGCCGGGTTTGCCCCACTGGTCGAACGCGCGAGCCACGTCGATGAAGAAGCGGGCCTGACGCTCGGCGTTCGGCAGCGTGGCCGGATCGATCGTCCTGGCCAGTTCGATCGCCCTGCCGGCATCGCCGAGCTCGTAGTGCACGGACAACTCGTGCAGGGCTACGCACTGGATGCCGTCCACCAGGCCGGAGGACCGGCTCGCTGACGCCGCGCTGTCGGCACCCTCCCTGATGAGGGCGTGGGCGAAAGCCCGGTCACCGGTCTTCGCCGCCGTGTAGGCGGCGGTGGCGTACAGATCGCCGCGCTTGGCCAGGCGGGAGGCTTCCGGTACGGAAGTGTCGGCGAGCAGATCCTCGGCAGCCGCCACCACGATGTCCGTGGCCCTGGCCGGATTGCCCTGGCGGCGCCAGGAGCTGGAGACCATGCGCTGGGCCTCGGCGGTGATCAGCGGGTCACCACCGAGCCGGCCGGCGGTCAGCGCGCGGTCGGCGGTGACGGCCACGAGGTTGTTGTCGCCGGCTTTGATGCACAGCCGCGCCGCGATGTTGTAGAGCTGGGCGACGTTGCGGGCTCGGTCCTCTGCGGTCCCGACGGTGTCGGCGGCTGCGATCCGGCCGGGCAGAGCTCCTGCGAGGGTGTCGTACTCGGCTGCCTTGAACTCCCGGTGGGAGGCCACGAGCGACTCGGCGACGGACGCCGGAGTCGGTTCACGCCGGGAAGCGGGGACCCGCCCTGGCCCGTAAAGCACCAGGTCCTCCAGACCGGCGAGCGGCGATGCCGACTCGGCATGGGCGGTCCGCTGCATGGCGGTGGGGGCAAGGAGGGCGGCGGCCGCCAGGGTCAGGAACGGGCGGCGTCGCACATCGTCCTCCTCGGCACCGGAAGTCGGGGCCAGCGTAGCCGAGCCGATACGCCGTCGCGGTGTTCTCGGCGACCTGTTCGAGGCGGGCTGCGGCAGCGTCAACAGCGTGTCGATCTCCACGCCCAGGGCGCCCGCCAGAAGCCGTAAGAGCTGTACGTCCTTGACCTGCTGGATATCCCGTTCGACCTGCGACATCCATGCCTCACTGCGGTCGAGCTCGGCCGCCAGCCGCAGCTGTGTCCAGCCCCTCTCCGAACGGCGCAGCGAGATGAATCTGCCGAAGGTGATGCTGTCGGTCATCACTCCCCCTGGTGCTCATAGCCGGCACGCCACGGATCGCCAACGTAGCGGCGAGTGAGGTCTCCTCACAGGGCTTCCCGCGGTGGACCGGACCGTATGTACGGGTGCTCCGCCTCGCTTGTCGTATTCGGTCGTATTCGGTCGCGATCGGGCCGCATCGGGTCTCGCCATGGCCGGGGCCGGATGTGGGCCCGCCCCGTCCGGGGTGGAGGCCGGGCGGGGCGGGGGTCTTCAGGAGCGGGACCGTGCGATCAGTACGGCGATCGTCGCGATCCAGGCGGTGGCGCCGAGGACGGCGGCCGCGGTACGCCACATCAGCCGGACCGTCGCTCTATGGTGCGCGGTTCGCCGTGCGGCGGCGACCGCCGTTTGAGGGTCATTTTGGGTGGGGCGTGGGGGTGGTTGCGGATCTCCACCGCGCAGTCGACGGCCGCTGATTCGTCGCGTTCCGGTCCGGTCCTCGTGTAATGCGCGAACCAGGCGACGAGCAGCGCGCACACCGTGCAGCCGGGGGACGGTTCCGGGTGGCGGCGGAGTCCGTGGTCGGTGGCGAGCTCTATTCGACCGGTCACGGCTTCACCACCGTCGGGGCCGGCGGGACGGGCGTGGTGAGGACGCGGATGCGTTCGCGCTCGGTGTCCGTCGGCGAGCGGAGATCCTCGGCATGCGCGGTCCACTCCGTTCCGCCGCACACGGGGCGGAGGAAGATGAGGTCGCCCTCGTGGGCCATCACCCTGCCGGGGCGAGTTGTCGCCATCCGGATGTCGACCATGTACGAGCCGACGGGCGGCATCGTCGCAGGCTGCGGGCTTTCTTGAGCGATGTGTTCGGACACCATCGCTCCTTTCTGTAGCGCTTTCACTACGAGGCGTGGTCAGACTGGCCTAGGCTGAGGCATTGTTCAACTTGCGCCGCCTGCTCGGAGAGGGAGAGGAAGTCCCTTGAATCGCAATGAAGTAGACCCCGACGTGTCGCCTGGGATGGCGTATGGCGCTCGATTGCGCAGGTCGAGAGAGGAGCGGGGATGGACGCAGGAGGAGCTGGGAGCTCGCATGGGCTACTCGGGTACCCACATCTCCGCCGTGGAAAATGGTCGACGTCCCCCAACTCCCCATTTCTCGGCAATGGCCGACAAGGTTCTGGGGACCGGAGGCGAGTTCGAGCGCGAGGGGCGATCGCTCAGGACTCCTGCGGTGCTGGAGGGCTTCCCGGAGTACGTGGCACAGGAGATGCAGGCCGCTGAGGTCAGAGTGTTCGAGCTGGGCATCATCCCGGGAGTGCTCCAGACCCCTGAGTACGCCGCAGCGATCGCCGCCGGTGCGGTGGACCGAGGGACTATCACCGAGGAGCAGGCGCAGAGCAGGCTTTCTCTCGTTGCTCGCCGCCAGGATGCTCTGAACCGAAGTCCGGCGCCGTCGATCTTTGTTGTGCTTGACGAGAGCTGCATTCGGCGGCCAGTCGGGGGTCCCTCATTGATGCGCGCCCAGCTCGGACGGCTCATTGAGTTCGCTGGCCAAGCCAATACCGTGCTTCAGGTCGCACCGTATGAGTTGGGGGCACGTAGGGCCTTCGATCTGCCGCTCTACATACTGACGATGAGGGATCGGTCGCACATGTCGTACGCGGAGTCCGCGCAGCGCGGACACCTTGAGCGAGAGACAGCCTCAGTGGTTCCACTGCTGACGGCCTACCATCACCTAGCGGCCGAATCGCTCTCACAGGCGGCGTCCGTGGCCATGATCCAAGAGGCACGAAAGGGCATGTCGTGACGACCGAATCTCCCCGTTGGTTCAAGTCCTCGTACAGCAGCAACGGCGGCGCCTGCGTTGAGGTAGCCACGAACCTCGTCGCCGCGCGTGGCGTCGTTCCCGTCCGTGACTCGAAGGATGTCGCCGGGCCTGTTCTGGGCGTCTCCGTACCCGCGTTCGCGGCGTTCGTGTCGGGGGTCAAAGGCGGCGAGTTCGACCTCGTCTGATATGTGCTGAAACGACGTAAAGCCCCGCCCTGCCCGCCAGTTCGGGATCAAGGCGGGGCTTCGTCATGCGGTCTGCTTGAGGGCGCCGCCACGGCGTGCCGTGCGCGAAGGCCCCCTTCGACTCTTCGTACGAAAGGGCCCCGTATGCCGTCCCGCGGCGCCCGCCGCCTCAGGCAGGTGGATCAGGAGGAGTGGACCACGCCGTCATCGGGGCGGAGGGAGTCCAGGGCGGTGAGTTCATCCTCGGACAGACGCAGAGAGCCGGCTGCCACGTTCTGGGCGAGGTGGTCGAGGTCGCCGGTGCCGGGAATGGCCAGGACGTGCGGGCCTCGGTGCAGCGTCCACGCCAGCCGGACCTGGGCGGTGCTCACTCCGCGGGCGCGGGCGAGGGCGTGCACCGTACCGCTGTCGTCGGCGGGTGCGCCGGCGGTTCGTCCGGCGCCGGCGATCGAGTAGAACGGCACGAACGCGATGCCTTGTTCACCGCAGAGGCGCAGAAGTTCCTCCTGCTCGGGCGAGGCGCCGATGCCGTACATGTTCTGGACGCAGACCACCGGTGCGATGGCCTGCGCCTCGACCAGGTGGTGGGGGCGGATGTTGGACAGGCCCAGGTGGCGGATGAGTCCGGCGTCGCGCAGTTCGGCGAGCGCGCCGAAGCGGTCGGCGAGGGAATCGGTGCCGACGATGCGCAGGTTGACCACGTCGAGGTGGTCGCGGCCGAGCTGCCGCAGGTTCTCCTCGACCTGGCCGCGCAGTTGCCCCGGGGTGGCGTGCGGCAGCCAGGCGCCTGAGGGATCGCGGCCGGGTCCGACCTTGGTGACGATGACGAGATCGTCCGGGTAGGGCGCGAGGGCACGGTTGATCAGCTCGTTGGCGCAGCGCAGCGGTGAGAAGTAGAACGCGGCGGTGTCGATGTGGTTCACGCCGAGCTTGATCGCACGGCGCAGCACCTTGATCGCCTGGTCGCGGTCGCGCGGGACGGCGTCGGGCGCGAGCGCCTCGCCGTGTTGAGCGAGGCGCATCGTGCCGAAGCCGATCCGGTGGACCGTGCGGTCGCCGAGCTTCCAAGTGCCCGATGCCGCCGCGGTGATCGTCTGTGAGGTCATGGCGGGATGATCGGCGCACGATAACCTGGCGAGCCATTGATTAACACATGCGTGAATCCATTGAGGGGCTGTTGTGCTGGCACAGCTGGCGTTCTCGGCGAACGACCTCGCGCAGGTGCGGTTCGCCATCTCGCCGATGTGGGAGGTCGCGCCCAGCTTCCGGCTGCTGACATCGACCACCGCGCATCCGGTCCACGGGGCCTGGGTCGAGCAAGTGCGGCCCCGCGTGCTGGCCGCTGGGCTGGACCGGGGATGGCTTGCCGAGTTGACCGGCTTCGCCGGCTACGTGCCCGACTTCCTCACCCCTGCCCCCACCCAACCGGCCCCCACAGCGGCGGCGGAGTGGGATGTGATCGTGGCCTCGCCCGCCGACCGGGTACGCCAGGACCTCGACCACCTCGCACGCCACCAGGGACATCTCGGCCCACGGCTGTCGAGCCTTCGTGCCGATCCACCCTCCCGGCTGGCCAAGGTCACACAAGAGATCGCAACCTACTGGGAGTTGGCGCTCGCCCCCTACTGGGCGCGGATCAGGGCCGTACTGGAAGCCGACGTCTTCCACCGGGCCCGCACCGTCGCCGAACACGGCGCGGGCCACCTCTTCGACGACCTGCACGCCTCGGTGAGCTGGGGCGACAACACGCTCAGACTGGCCCGCCGGAAACACGACATGCCCCGCCACTCCGCAGGCGCGGGACTGCTGCTGATCCCGTCCGCGTTCACCGGCCCCGGGCTGCGCACCCGGATGAGACCGCCGGACCCACCGCAACTCGCCTATCCGGCACGTGGCATCGGCACACTCTGGGAGAAACGGCCCGCCACGGAAACCCGCGCCCTCGCCGCCGTCCTCGGCCGTTCACGGACCCTCCTGCTGACCGAGCTGGAGTCCCCGGCCTCCACCACCGAACTGGCCGACCGCACCGGACTCTCCCCGGCCGGGGTATCCCAATACCTCACCGCGCTGCGCGATGCGGGTCTGGTCAGTGCGCACCGCGCCGGCCGTTCCGTCCTCTATGCCCGCACCGCCGCCGCCGATACGCTCCTCGAAGTCTCCTCTGCTTGAGGCTCCGGACGGTCAACCCCTGAAGAACCGCCGGAGCCGACCACCAAGGCGCCAAGAAAGGGGTATCTCGTGACGACCGACATCCCTCGCTGGTTCACGTCTTCCTATAGCGGCAACGGTGGCACCTGCGTCGAGGTCGCCATCAACCTTGTCGCCTCGCGTGGCACCGTCCCGGTTCGTGACTCGAAGGTTCCGGCCGGGCCCGTTCTGGTCGTGGCCGCTGCCGCGTTCGCTGCGTTCGTCGACTCGGTGAAGGACGACACCTTCGGTGCCTGAGGTGCCGAGAAGGGAGCATCCCGTGACGACTGAATTCCCTCGCTGGTTCACGTCCTCCTACAGCAGCAACGGTGGTGCTTGCGTCGAGGTCGCCACCAATCTCGTCGCCTCGCGTGGCACCGTCCCGGTTCGTGACTCGAAGGTTCCGGCCGGGCCCGCCCTGGCCGTGGCCGCTACCGCGTTCGCTGCGTTCATCGACTCGGTGAAGGACGACACCTTCGGTGCCTGAGGTGCCGAGATAGGGAGCATCTCGTGATGACCGATATCCCGCAGTGGTTCACGTCCTCTTACAGCTCCAACGGCGGCAACTGTGTCGAGGTCGCCACCAACCTTGTCGCCTCGCGTGGCACCGTCCCGGTTCGTGACTCCAAGGTTCCCGCCGGGCCCGCCCTGGCCGTGGCCGCTGCCGCGTTCGCCGTGTTCATCGACTCGGTGAAGGACGACACCTTCGGCGCCTGAGGCGCCAAGAAGGGAGCATCCCGTGATGACTGAATCCCCTCGCTGGTTCACGTCCTCCTACAGCGGCCACGGCGGTTCCTGTGTCGAGGTCGCCACCAACCTCGCCATCACTCACGGCACCATCCCCGTCCGCGACTCCAAGGTCCCTGCCGGCCCCGAACTCCGCCTCTCCGCCTACGCCTTCACCGCCTTCGTGGCGGGCGTCAAGAGCGACGAGTTCGACCTCGTCTGACGCCCGCACCGCACCGCACCACCTGCCTCCCGCGCGCGGTCTACCCCGCCCGCCGCTCGTGCCGCGCGCGGGCCAGGTGGTGGGCCGTGCGCAGGAGGTCGCGGGTCACCGTCTCCGTGCGCGCGCCCGGGTTCACCACAGCCAGCCACCCCATTCCGCCGTAGACCGGGTGCGTGATCACGGCATCGACGGCGCTCGGGTCGCCGGGTGCGTCGGCGGTCCACTCGGTGAAGGCTGCCTTCCCGGCGGCCATGTTCACGCGGAAGAAGCCCGGCCGGTCCAAGCGCGAGGATGCGTCGCCGGGGTAGTCCTTCGTCACCACCGTCGCGAACGGCTGGGCCGTCGTCGGGACGGTGCAGTCCGGGGCGTAATAGAAGAACGTGTCGCCCCAGCTGATCTCCGGCGTGCCGTCGCCGGGTGCGGGGCTGAGGGGCAGGACGCCGTCGAGGGCGCCCACGAAGTCCAGGATCTCGTCGAGGGTCATGTGCTCTAGCGTGACCTTGAAGTGCTTGTGGAGACTTCGAGGCCATGGTGGAGGGGTGCGGAGATGGAAAGTCTCAAATCTGCCGGTCTGCGGCCCGCCGACATCGCGCGCCGCGCCGGGTACTCCGTGCAGCAGGTACGCAACCTCGAACGCGACGGGGTGCTGCCCCCGGCGGCGCGTACGGCCACCGGCTATCGCGTCTACGGCGAGACGCATCTGCACTCCGCGCTGGCCTACCGGGCCCTCGCCGCCGGGGTGGGGCCGGTCGAGGCCAAGAAGATCGTGCGGGCCTTCCACGACGGCCCTCTCGCACGGGCGCTCGCCCTGCTCGATGCCGCGCACGCCCGGCTCGCCGCCGAGCGCGAGGAACTGCGGCAGGCCCGGGAGGCCGCCGACGCGATCGCGGGGGAGTCGATCGGCGAGGTGCGCGCGTCGGACGCGATGAGCGTGTCCGAGCTGGCCGGCGCGCTCGGGGTGCGCCCGTCGACGTTGCGGCACTGGCACGCGGAAGGGCTCGTCGTACCGGACCGCGACCCCGCCACCAGCCCCGCCTCTGCCCCCGGCCCCGATCCCACCCTCACCTCCGACCCCGTGCACGGCACGCGCGGTGGGCACGGAGCCCGCCGGTACACGCCCGCCCAGGTGCGGGACGCGCGGATCGTGCACCAACTGCGCCGGGCCGGCTATCGCATCGCCCAACTCAAATCTCTCGTACCGGAGTTGCGGAGCGCGCGCCGGTCGGCGGATGTCGCCGCCGGGCTGGCCGCCAGGGATGCAGGCATCACGGCCCGTTCCCGCGCCCTGCTCGACGGCGCCGCCGCGCTCAACACCGTGCTCTCCCTCTCCGGCGCGTCCACCGGCGCATGAGCGAACCCCGCCCCGCTCCCGATCGTGTCGGGTGCGGGACGGGGCTTGTCGCCGATACGGTTAGTTCAGGCCGGAGTTGATCGCGCCGACCAGTTCGCCGTTCGTCGTGTCGCCGCTGAACTCCCAGAAGAACGCGCCGCCCAGGCCCTGGCTCTTGGCCCAGCTCATCTTCGAGCCGACCGTGGCGGGGGTGTCGTAACTCCACCAGTTGGTGCCGCACTTGGCGTACGCCGTGCCGGCGATCGTGCCGGTCGACGGGCAGGAGGTCTTGAGGACCTTGTAGTCCTCGATCCCCTGCTCGTACGTGCCCTGCGCCGGGCCGGTGGCAGTGCCGCCGGGGGCGTCCTGGGTGACGCCGGTCCAGCCCCGGCCGTAGAAGCCGATGCCGAGCAGCAGCTTGTTCGCCGGGACGCCCTGCGCCTTGAACTTGGCGATCGCCTCGGCCGAGTTGAAGCCCTGCTGCGGGATGCCGGAGTACGAGGTGAGCGGGGAGTGCGGGGCGGTCGGGCCCTTGGCGTCCCACGCGCCGAAGAAGTCGTACGTCATCACGTTGAACCAGTTCATGTACTGCGCGGCGCCCGCGTAGTCGGTGGCGTCGATCTTGCCGCCGGTGGAGGCGTCGGCGGTGACGGCCGCGGTGACGAGGTTGTTCGCGCCGAACTTGGCGCGCATGGCCTGCATCATGTTCTTGAACGCGGCCGGGCCGCTGGTGTCACAGCTCAGACCGCAGGCGTTGGGGTACTCCCAGTCCAGGTCGATGCCGTCGAAGACGTCGGCCCAGCGCGGGTCCTTCACCAGGTCGTAGCAGGACTGCGCGAACGCGGCCGGGTTCTGCACCGCCTGGCCGAAGCCGCCGGACCAGGTCCAGCCGCCGAACGACCAGATGACCTTGATGTTCGGGTACAGCTTCTTCAGCTTGCGCAGCTGGTTGAAGTTGCCGCGCAGCGGCTGGTCCCATGTGTCGGCGACGCCGTCCACGGCCTGGTCGGCGGTGTACGCCTTGTCGTAGTCGGCGTACGAGTCGCCGATCGTGCACTTGCCGCCGGTGACGTTGCCGAAGGCGTAGTTGATGTGCGTGATCTTGGCGGCGGAGCCCGACGTCACGATGTTCTTGACGTGGTAATTCCGGCCGTAGACACCCCAGTTGGTGAAGTAGCCCATCTTCACCGCGGAGCCGGGCTGTGGGGTGCCCCCGCCGCCGTCGCCGCCACCGGTGGTGCGCACGGACACCGCGCCGCTGGCCGGGCCGGTCTGGTCGGCGGTGTCGCGGGCGACGACCGTGTACGAGTAGTCGGTGCCGGCGGTCAGACCCGTGTCGGTGTACGTGAGGCCGGTCGTGGTGGTGACCTTGGTGCCGCCGCGCAGGACGTCGTAGTTCTTGACGCCCTTGTCGTCGGTGGCGGCGGTCCAGGTGAGCTTCACCGAGGTGTCGGTGACGGCGGACGCGACCGGGGTGCCGGGTGCGGAGGGCGCGGCGTCGCCGGGCTGGCCGCCGCCGGAGCCGTCACAGGACGCTCCGTTGATCTTGCAGCCGGTGGGGGCGCCGGTGCCGGAGCCGTTGTAGCCGAAGGTGATGCTGGCACCCGGGGCGAGGGAGCCGTTCCAGCCGAGGTTCTTGGCCGTCCAGTGGTTGCCCGAGCCGGTGACGGTGGCGTCCCAGGCGGAGGTGACGGCGGTGCCGGCCGGGTAGTCCCATTCGACGGTCCACGAACTGATGGCGGTGGTACCGGTGTTCTTCACCGTCCACTTGCCCTCGAAGCCGGTGCCCCAGTCCTGGGGCTTGCTGTACGTGGCGGTGGCGGAGTCGGCGGCCTGGGCCGGGGCCGCGGCGGCGGAGGCGAGCCCGGTCAGTGCGGCCAGCGGCAGGACGAGGGCGGTCAGGCCGGCGGCGGCCCGGCTCCTGAACCCTGTTCTGCGCGGGGGTGCTTGAGTGCTCAACGGTGCTCCTCAAGTAGCGGACGGTCACGGTGGGGGTGGTCCGGAGTAGCGCGCGCCCCGTGAGCGTAGGAAGGTCTGTACCAATCGTCAAGAGGTCCAGACCAACCTTGGAATGTCTCCTCTCAGATACCCAACTCCCTTGCCAAAACCGCAGCTTGAACCCTTGAGCGCAGCTCCAGCTTGCCCAGCACCTTCGATACATGGGTCTTCACCGTCGCCTCCGCCATCCCCAGACGACCGGCGATCTCCGCGTTCGACAGACCCGCGCCGAGCGCCGAGAGGACCTCCCGCTCCCGGGGCGTCAGCGTGTCGATCGCCGCCGGGTCCGGCCCGGATCCGGCGCCCCGCCACGACCCCTGGCCCCACCCGGATCCCGCGCCCCCTGAGCCCAGTCCCGGGCCCCGGCCAGTCGCCGCGAACTCGGCGATCAGCCGCCGCGTCACCGCCGGAGCGATCAGCCCCTCCCCGCCCGCGACCGTCCGGACCGCCGCGATCAGCTCCGTCGCCTCCGCGTTCTTCAGCAGAAAGCCCGCCGCGCCCGCGCGCAGCGCCCCGAAAACGTACTCGTCGAGGTCGAAGGTGGTGAGGACGAGCACGTCCGCCAGTTCCTCCGCCACCACCCGGCGGGTCGCGGACACCCCGTCGAGCTTCGGCATCTGGACGTCCATGAGCACCAGATCCGGCCGCAGTTCGCGGGCCAGTTCCACCGCCCGCTCGCCGTCCGCCGCCTCGCCGACCACCTCGATGTCGGGCGCGCTGCCCAGGATGAGGACGAGCCCGGCCCGTACCGCGCTCTGGTCCTCGGCCACCACGACCCGGATCGCGCGGCTCACCCGGGCCGGTCCGTCGGCCTCGCCTGCCTTGTCGGCCCCGTCCACCCCGTTCACGCCGTCCGGTTCACTCGCTCCGCTCACTCCGCCCGTCATGACTCCGCCGTCCTCTCCTCCGCGGGCAGCACCGCCCGCACCCGCCACACCTTCGCCCGGCCCTTCGGGTCGTCCGCCGCCGGGGACGCCACCGGGGACACCTCCGGGTCCCCCTCGGTGACCGGACCCGCCTCGAACTCCCCGCCCAGCAGCGCCACCCGCTCCCGCATCCCGACCAGCCCGGCCCCCGAACCCGGCGCCCGAGGGCCCGGCCGCTCCCCGTAGGGGCTCCCGTACGGGCTGGTCACCCGTACCGTCAGGGTCTGCGGGTCACGCGCCAGGACCACCGCGACCGGGCCCGCCGGGGCGTGCTTGAGCGCGTTCGTCAGCGACTCCTGCACGATCCGGTACGCGGCCAGCTCCACCGGCGCGGGCAGCTTCTCCTCCGTCCTCGCCCGTACGGCGTCCAGGGTGAACGTCAGCCCGCTCGACGCCCCGTTCACCCGGGCCTGCTCGACCAGCGCGGCCAGGCCCGCCAGGCGCGGCGCGGCGGCCGGCTCGTTCTCCGTACCGCCGCGCTCGCGCAGCAGCCCGATCAGCCGGCGCATCTCCTCCAGGCCCGCCACGCTGTTCTCCCGGATCACGGTCAGCGCCTGCCGGGTGGTGGCGGCGTCGTCGAGGGAGAGCGCGGCCGTGGAGTGGATCGCGATCGCCGACAGGTGGTTGGCGACCATGTCGTGCAACTCCCGCGCCATCCTGGTGCGTTCGGCGGTCACCGCCTGCACCCGGTCCATCTCGGCGAGCAGCGCCGTCTGTTCGGCCCGCAGCCGGGCGGCCTCCGCCGCGTCCCGGTGGTTGCGCACGATCGCGCCCGTGAGCGCGGGCAGGAACGAGACCATCGCCGTGAGGACGCCGACGAGGAGCGCGTACGCGTTCTGCCACCAGACCAGCAGCACCACCGTGACCGTGACGGCGACCAGACCGGTGGTGTACGGGATGCGGCGGGCGGAGGCGGGCGTGCCGTACAGCACCGCCGCGTACACCACGTCCGTGAACATCAGCACCGTGGCGAGGTTGCCTCCCGTGCACTGGTCCGCCGCGATGGCCAGGGTGCCGGTGATCAGCGCCGTACGCGGTGCCGTCCGGCGCAGCGCCTCCATCGCCGCCATCACCACGAGCGGGATCAGCGGGGCCCAGCGCTGCTCGAAGAGCCGGCCGCCGTTCATGTAGAGGTGGAGGGACCACAGGAGCAGACCGCAGGACAGGCCGGCGGCGGCGATCAGCAGATCGTGGTGATGAGGGCGAGGGAGGGGACGAGGGAGGGGGCAGGGGAGAGAACGGAGGCCGAGACGGGGGAGGGGGTGGGGGCGGGGGAAGGGCACGGCACCATCCAACACGCCGTACCGAGCCCCGGGCGTCCTCGGCAGGGCCGAGCCTCGGCCCCGCGTGCCTCCGTCGAAGGATGTAGGGCCGGTTCGTCACCGGCGACGACGCGCGGGCGCCGGCCGGACGGAAGTCTGGAGGTGTACCGGAAGGGAGCCCGTAGAGGGAGCCCTTACGGGGAGCCCGTGTAGGGAGCCCCTGACCGCGAGCCCCGTGCAGGGAGCAGCGAGAGGAAAGAGAGTGCCGTGATCGTCGCGCTGATCGTGACCTGTGAGGTCGGCTTCTGGGTCCTGCTGGCGGCCGGACTCGCCACCCGCTATCTGCTCCGGATGCCCCGCACGGGTCTCGCGCTGCTGTGCGCCGAACCGCTCCTTGAGGTCGTGCTCCTCGTGGTCACCGCAATCGACCTGAGGAACGGCGCCGAGCCGAGCACCGCGCACGGTCTGGCCGCCCTCTACATCGGCTACACCGTCGGCCACGGCCACACCACGGTGAAGTGGCTCGACGGGCACGCCGCCCACCGCCTCGCGGGCGGTCCGCCGCCGGTCAAGCCGCCGAAGTACGGCATGGCGCGCGCCCGGTACGAAGGCCGGCTCTGGCTCGGCACGCTGGTCGCCGCCGCCGTCGCGACCGGCCTGCTGCTCCTGGCCATGGGGTACGTCGGCCGCTCCGGCGACACCGGAACGCTCAGGGGCTGGATCCTCGTGGCCTGGCGGGCGGCGGGCATCCACGGGCTGATCGCCCTGGCGTACTTCATCTGGCCGAAGAAGGACCCGGCGAAGGGGCAGGGGCCGAGCAAGGGACAGGGGCCCGCGAAGGCCAAGGACCAAGGGCAGGGCGCGGGCCCGGAGACGAGCCCGGAAACGGGCCTGGAGACGAAGGACCCGGCGGAGAGGATCCCCGCCGGGAACGGCTTCCTTCGGCGGACCCGTAAGCCCGAGGGCTCAGCGCTCCCCGCCCGGGACCCACAGGACGTCCCCGACGGACTTGTTCGCCATCCGGGCCAGGATGAACAGCAGGTCTGACAGCCGGTTGAGATACGTCGCGGTCAGCGGGTTCATCGTCTCCCCGTGGACCTCGAACGCCGCCCAGGTGGAGCGCTCCGCCCGCCGGACCACTGTGCACGCCTGGTGCAGCAGCGCCGCACCGGGCGTGCCGCCGGGCAGGATGAAGGACCGCAGCTTGTCGAGCTGCTCCAGGAAGCGGTCGCAGTCCGCCTCAAGGCGGTCGATGTAGGCCTGCTCGACGCGCAGCGGCGGGTACTTCGGGTCCTCGACGACCGGGGTCGAGAGGTCGGCGCCCACGTCGAACAGGTCGTTCTGCACCCGGCCGAGGACCGCCGCGACCTCCTCGTCGAGCTGTCCGAGCGCGAGGGCCGTGCCGATGACGGCGTTGGCCTCGTTGGCGTCGGCGTAGGCCGAGATCCGCAGATCGGTCTTGGCGGTGCGGCTCATGTCGCCGAGGGCGGTGGTGCCCTGGTCGCCGGTACGGGTGTAGATGCGCGTCAGATTGACCATGACACCAGCGTAGTCAGCCGCCCCCCGGCCGTCCGCCAGGCGAACGTGAGCAGTCCGTCGTCCGTCGTCCGTCGCCCGACCGTCAGCCGTTCGACTTGCGGAACGTCCTCGCGCCGACCACGGTGGCGACCACCGTGAGGGCGACGGCGGCCAGCACCCCGTACAGCATCGTGGAGGTCGCGTACTGCCCCACGTACGCGTCCCGCACCGCGTCCACCAGGTACCGGAACGGCATGAAGTGGGAAAGCGTGTCCAGCCAGCCCGGGGCCAGGGCCATCGGCAGCATCAGGCCGGACAGCAGCATCGACGGCATCGCGAGCGTGTTGATCGCCGGGCCGAACTCCTGCGGGCTGCGCAGGTTCAGCGCCAGCGCGTACGACAGCGAGGCGAGCGCGAAGGTCAGCAGGGCGACGAAGCCGAAGCCGATCAGGACGCCGGCGAGCGGCGCGCGCAGACCCATGAGCAGGGCGGCCAGGACCAGCAGCACCGACTGGAAGATGAAGAGCACGGTGTCCCGCAGGGTGCGGCCGAGCAGCAGGGCGAGCCGGCTGACGGGGGTCACCCGCAGACGTTCGAGGACGCCCCAGTTCTTCTCCATGATCACGGCGAAGCCCGCGAACGAGGCGCCGAAGAGGCCGAGTTGGAGCAGCAGCCCGGGGACCAGGATCTGCCAGGAGTCGCCCTCACGGCCGAGCGGCAGCTCGGTCAGCAGAGGGCCGAAGAGGAAGAGGTAGAGCAGCGGCATCAGGGCGCCGAAGAAGATCTGGAACGGGGAGCGAAGGGTCTGACGGACGTAACGCCCGAAGAGGACCGCGGTGTCGTGCCACATGGAAGGGCTCCTGGACGGAGGGTCGCTGGACGGAGGGTCGGCTGGACGGTCGACTGGACAAGGGGCTGGACAAGGGGCTGATGGGGAGGGGTCGTTGGGCGCCTAGACGGCGAGCGGGGTCTGGTCGGCGGGGGCCGGGGCGCGACCGGTGATGGCGAGGAACGCGTCCTGGAGGGTGTCGGCGCCATGGGCCGCCTTGAGCGCCGCCGGGGTGCCCTCGGCCACGACCACGCCCCCGTCGACGACCACGAGCCGGTCGGCGAGCGCGTCGGCCTCGTCGAGGTAGTGGGTGGTCAGGACGACGGCGGTGCCGTAGTCGTCGCGCAGCCGCCGGACCAGGTCCCACAGGGCGGTCCGGCTGCCCGGGTCGAGTCCGGTGGTCGGCTCGTCGAGGAAGAGCAGCGCGGGGCGGTGGACGAGCCCGAGGGCGAGGTCGAGCCGGCGGCGCTGGCCGCCGGAGAGGGCCGGGGTCGGGCGGTCGAGCAGATCGGTGAGGTCGAGGGCCTGGGCGAGCTCGGCGGCGCGTTCGGCGGACTCGGCGCGCGTGAGCCCGTACAGCCGCCCCTGGATGAGGAGTTCGGAGCGGACGGTCTCCTGCGGGTCGACGCCGCCGGACTGGGCGACGTAGCCGATCGCCCGGCGTACGGAGACGGGATCGCGGAGCAGGTCGTGGCCCGCGATGGTCGCGGCGCCGCCGGTGGGCGGGAGCAGGGTGCTGAGCATGCGCAGGGTCGTGGTCTTGCCTGCGCCGTTGGGTCCGAGCAGGCCGACGATCTCGCCCGGCCGGACGGTCAGGTCGATCCCGCGGACCGCCTCGACCGTGCCCTGCCGGGTGCGGAAGGTCCGGGACAGCCCGGACGCGCTGATGATGGGCATGGGACTACAAAAACAGAGTCACTGAAATTTTGCAACGTCCCCAAAATTTCAGGACGCCTAGGATGGCGGCATGGCTGAAGGGCTCAGGGAACGCAAGAAGCGGCAGACGAAGCAGCTGATCTCGGACATGGCGACCGGGCTCTTTCTGGAGCGCGGCTTCACGTCGGTCACGGTGGCGGAGATCGCGGAGGCCGCAGACGTCTCGGTCAACACCGTCTACAACTACTTCCCGGCCAAAGAGGACATGTTCCTCGACCGCATGGAGGGGGTCGTCCAGCGGCTGGCCCGCATGATCCGCGGCCGGGACGCGGGCGAGTCCGCCGCGCGCGCCGTGCTGCGCGAGATCCGGGGGCATGTCGGCGCGGTCTCGCCCGCGTACGGGCTGATGGCGGGCTTCGCCGACTTCGTCCGGGTCATCGAGGACGCCCCCACCCTCAAGGCCCGGCTCTACCGCGTACAGCAGGAGGTCCGGCAGGTCACCGTCGACGCGCTGCGCGAGGAGGCGGGGGCGGCGGCCGGGGACCCGATGCCGTTCCTGGTGGGCGGTCAGATCTGCTGGATCCAGGAGACGGTCGTGGAGTTCATCACCGCCGAGATGCTCGCCGGGCGCCATCCGCACGAGGTGTCCCGCGAGGTCCTCGGGCTGCTCGACGAGATCGAGGAGCTGCTCGGCGACGCGGTGCTGGACTACGCGGTGCGGGTGGGCTGAGCGGCCCGCGCGGCTCGCCTGGCTCGTGCGGCCCGCGCGGCCGGCATGGTCCGCGCGGCTCGTGTGGCCCGCCTGGCTCGTGCGTAGGGGCGTGACCGTGTGGGTGGACCGGGCGGCCTGTGGCGCCGTACGGGTGGGCTGAGCGACCCTCACCGGCCGGTCGGCCGGGGGCGTGCGGGCCGGGTGCGGTGGGCCGTACGGCCCGGGGGAGGGGTGCCGTGAGTGTGACGTCCACCGGACGCGGCGTGACATGCCTTACTTCGCGGCCCCAGGCCGCCCGACGCCCGCTAATCTCCGCCGGAGAGCCAAAAGTGAACAGTCGTGATGGACGACTCGGGCGATGAGGGGTGGAAGAACGTGGCCAGGAAGCTCGCGGTCATCGGTGCCGGACTGATGGGGTCCGGTATCGCGCAGGTCTCGGCGCAGGCCGGCTGGGACGTCGTTCTGCGCGACGTGACCGACGCCGCCCTGACCCGGGGCACCGACGCGATCGGCGCGTCGTACGAGCGGTTCGTCGCCAAGGGCCGGATGACGGCCGAGGACGCCGAGGCGGCGCTGGGCCGGATCACGGCCACGACCGACCTCGAAGCGGTCGCCGACGCCGACATCGTCGTCGAGGCCGTCTTCGAGAAGCTGGAGGTCAAGCACGAGATCTTCCGCTCCCTCGACAAGATCGCGAAGGACGGTGCGGTCCTCGCCTCCAACACCTCCGCCATCCCGATCACCAAGATCGCCTCGGTGACGGAGCGTCCGGAGGCCGTCGTCGGCACCCACTTCTTCTCGCCGGTCCCGATGATGCAGCTCTGCGAGCTCGTCCGCGGCTACAAGACCAGCGACGAAACCCTCGCCTTCGCGCGGGAGTTCGCCGAGTCGGTCGGCAAGACCTGCATCGTCGTCAACCGTGACGTGGCCGGCTTCGTGACCACCCGGCTGATCTCGGCGCTCGTCGTCGAGGCCGCCAAGCTGTACGAGTCGGGCGTCGCCACCGCCGAGGACATCGACATCGCCTGCAAGCTCGGCTTCGGGCACGCGATGGGTCCGCTCGCCACGACCGACCTCACGGGTGTCGACATCCTGGTCAACGCGACGAACAACATCTACACCGAGTCCCAGGACGAGAAGTTCGCGCCGCCGGAGCTGATGCGCCGGATGGTGGACGCGGGTGACATCGGCCGCAAGAGCGGGCAGGGCTTCTACACGTACTGACCCGCGCGGGTACGCACGGACACGTACGGGCAACTACGCACGCGGACCGACGCCGAGCGCCGGTCCGGGGACCCCGTCACCAGGGCCCGGACCCGGGCCGGGGCGGCGAACCGATTCCGCACAGGGATCCGGCCGCCCCGGCAGCATCGCCCCCTGGGGTGAAATTCGATATCGGTTCGCTTACAGAGCGCAACGCTTCCGCCGGGACGGCAGTCAAGGGTTGCGTAGACGGGCATACGACGGAGCACTCCGGGGAGCGCATATGCACATCAGGGGCGACCATGCCGAACTGGTCGTCGGGGGCCGCCTCGACGTCCGAAGTGCGGCGGACGCCCGAACGGTCCTGCACTCGGCGGTCGACGACGGTGTCGGCGACCTCGTGCTCGACCTGACCGGCCTCGACTCCTGGGACGCGACCGGGCTCGGCGTCATCATGGGCGCCCACCGCAGGGCCGGCCGTTGTGGCCGCCGGCTGGTGCTGCGCGGAGTACCGCCCCAGATGCAGCGTCTGCTCGTCGCCACCCGGCTGCACCGCATCCTCGCGATCGAGGGCGGACTCGCCGCCGAGTCGCTGCCGAGGGTCTGACGGGCCGTAGGGGATCGGACGTACGGGATCGGACGTGCGGGACCGGCCGTAGGGGGCCGGACGTACGGGATCAGCCGTAGGGGATCGACCGTAAGGGTTCGGTCGTACGGGACCGGTCGTACGGGACCGGTCGTACGGGACCGGTCGTACGGGACTGGCCGTACGGGTTCGACTTCACCGGACCGGGCGGGCGGACCGGCCCTACGGGATCGGCCGTACGGGATCCGGCGTACAGGGCCGGCTTTCCGGGAGGGATCCCGCGGGATCCGGGTGCGTGACCTGCCGGACAGGGCTGTACGGACGGGACTGTACGGACAGGGCCGGGCGGGACGGGGCCGGGCGTGGGTACCGGTCGGCGTACGAGTTCTGGCATATGCCTCGTCACATTGTCCCCGGCACAGCGGATATGGTCTTCAGTGCACCGGCATATGCCGTACGACGGCACCTTTCGCTCGGGGATCCCTTGTCACAGGCGTGACACGCGCGTGTGAAGTCACTGTGTGAACCAGGCGTCACGCTCAATCCTCACAAGACCGTGACGTCTTGGTCTCCGTGGCACCCCGGCTGTTCCGGCGGCCCTGGCGACCGTCTAGGGTCGGCTCGCCTGTACATCGTCCGCCGCTTGGGAGCTTGCACCATGGACCCGATCAACCGGGGGCCCGAGGAGAACGGTCGCGACACCGAGGGAGCGGATGCCCGCCCCGGGCACACCGCGCCCACGCCCACGCCCGCGCCCGCGCCGACCGGCCCCGCCCGGGTGCGCACCGCCCGTCTCGTCTCCGGCGGCCTGCTGCTCACCCTCAACCCCCTCGACGGCGGCGAGATCGAGATCTGCCCGCCCGGCGCCCTCCCGGCCGAGCCCCGCCGCCGCACCGACCGCGAGCGCGCCGAGGCCGCCCGCGCCGCCGCCCCGCCCGTACCGCCGGGGCCCGCCGTGCCCGCCCTCCCGCTCACCGGGCGCGAGGAGCAGCGCGAGCAGCTCGTCCAGCACCTCACTCGCGGCCGTTCCGCCCGCCTCAGCGGCCCCGCCGGCTCCGGCCGCACCGCCCTGCTCGACGCCGTGGCCGCCGACTGCGCCGGGGTCGCCCCCGACGGCGTGGTCCGGCTGACCGGCCGTCATCGCACCGTCGCCGACCTGCTGTACGACCTCTTCTACGCCGTCCAGTACGCCCCCGGCTTCCGGCCCGACCGCGAGGAACTCCACCGCGAGGTGAGCGGCATAGGCGCCATCGTCCTCGTCGACGACCTCGAATTCGGCGGCGCCGCCCTCGACGAACTGCTCGCGGCCACCCCCGACTGCGCCTTCCTCTTCTCCGCCGGGACCGACACCCCGGCGCCCTCGCCCGAGGCCGCCCTCGAAGAGCTCGAACTGACCGGTCTCGACCGGGCCGGTGCCGTCGCCCTCCTGACGGCCGCGGCCGGCCGGCCGCTCACCGAGGACGAGACCGCGTGGGCCGGCGACCTGTGGTTCGAGTCCCAGGGGCTGCCGATCCGCTTCGTCCAGGCCGGCGCCCTGCTGCGGCAGCGCGACCGGCTGCGTGCCGCCACGCCCGCCGAGTTCGACGCCTTCGGCGCGCTGGAGGAGGCCTTCGGCCCGTCCGGTCCGTCGGGCGGGTCCGGTGCGGCGGGCGGGTCCGCCGTCCGGACCGGTGCGGACGCCGCCGGTGAGGCCGACGGAACCGGCGAGTCCGGCGAGTCCGGGGCCGGGCCGCGTGACGTTCCCGTGCCGAGCCTCGGCCAGGGTGCCGCGCCCGCTGTGCTGCTCGCCTCCCGGCTCAGCCGCTCTGCCCAGGAGACGCTGCGGTTCGCCGTCGCCCTCGGCGGCGAGGTCCCGCACCAGGCGCACCTGCCCGCCCTCGTCGGCGACACCCACGCCGACGCCGCCATCGGCGAACTCCTCTCCTGCGGCCTGCTCTCCCCGGTCGGCCCCCGCTACCGGCTCGCCGCCGGGGTCCTCACCCAGCTCGTCGCCGAGGAGTACGAGCCCGACCCGGCGGCCCGCGCGCACACCGCCGCCCTGCACTACGCCTGGTGGGCCGGACACCCCTCCGTCACCTCCGAGCGCGCCTGCGCCGAGGCCGACGCGCAGCTCGCCGCCCTCACCGCGCTCGCGGCGGCCGACGACCCCGAACAGCGCGCCGCGGCCATGCCGCTGGCCCGCGCGGCCGGCCCCGCCTTCGCCGCCGGACTGCACTGGTCCGCCTGGGAACGCGCCCTGCGGGCCGGCCTCGAGGCCGCCCGGCGAGCCGGAGAGGTCGCCGAAGAGGCGTACTTCCACCACGAGTTGGGCGTCCTCGCACTGTGCCGGGGCAGTCTCCAGCGGGCCCGCGCCGAACTGGAGGCGTCCATCGGGATGCGCGGCGCCGTCGCCGACAAGAGCGGCACCGTCGCCGGGCGCCGTGCCCTCGCCCTCGTCGCCGACCTCACCGGCGAGTCCGCCCTGACGGCGGACGCCACGCCCGCCCCGGTGAGTGCCACGGCCGAGACGGCCATGCTGCCGAAGACCGGGCCGGGCGGCCCGGGTGGACCGGGCGGGCCCGCCACGGCGGCCACCGCACCGCTCCCGAAGCGTGGAGTGGCGAGCGCTACGGCCGCGACCGCCGCGCTGCCGAAGACCGGCCCGGTGGGTGCCACGGCCGTGACCGCGGCTCTCCCGGCGACCGCCGCCGGATCCGCGACGGCGGCGACCGCCGCCCTGCCGCAGACCGGACCGGCCGGTCTTGCGGGACCGTCGGGACCGGCGGGACTGGTCGGACCGCCGACGGCGGTGACCGAAGCGCTGCCGACGCCCGGGACCGTGAACCCCGCGGCCGAGACCGCCATGCTTCCGAAGACCGGGGCCGGGGCTTCCGGAGCCGCGGGGGCTGCCGGGGCTGCCAGGACTGCCGGTTCCGCCGGGCCGGTCACGGGCCCGACCGCGGCGATCCCGGCCAAGTCCGCCTTCCCCGACCTGGCGCCGCCGACCCCGGCGAAGCCGATGCCCCCGGTGGCCTCGAAGGCGTCGCTCGACGCGTTCGCGGCCTTCCCGGCCGATACCGCGCCCACCGCGTCCACGGCGGCCACCGCCGTGACGGGCCGCCTCCAGGCCCCGGGACGGCCCGCCGGGCAGGGGGCGGGGCAGCCGCCCGCCCCGGGCCTGAAGGGCGTCCTCAGCCGGGGCAGCGGCCGGCACAGTCTGCGTGGGGGCCTCCTCTCGGGTGCCCGCCGCAATGTGTTCGCCATCGGCGCGGGCGTTCTGCTCGCCGCCGTCCTCGGCACCGTGGTCACCCTCGGGGCCACCTCCGGCAACGGCGGCGGCCCCGCCACCGGCGACCAGGTCACCTCCGACAGCTCCCCGAGCCGGGACAGCACGCGGGACGACACCGGCGGCGAGGCCGACGAGCCCACCCAGGACGCGGCCACCGACAACCCGGTCGGCGGGTCCGTACCCCAGGACCCCACCGCCACGACGGCCCCGAGCGCCACCGCCTCGACCGCCACGACCGAGCCGTCCGCCACCCCGTCCGCGACCGAGACCGTCGAACCGGCCCCCACGGAGACCACGGACGACCCGCTCCCCACCAAGAGCCCGACGGGGACCCCGCAGCCCACCGCGCCGACGCACACCGACCCCCCGACGGACCCGACGGATCCGCCGGTCACGACGGTCCCGACCACGCCGCCGACCACCCCGGACGAGCCCAACGGTTCCGCCTCCGCCTCGCGCGGCGAGGACACTCCGCCGGCGGCGGCCCCGACGGCCTGATCCGGGCTGTCTGATCCGGACTGCCGCGCGGGTTCGTGCCCGCGCGGCGGTCCGGCGACACGGCCCCCTCCCCGAGGCTTCGCCCGGGGAGGGGGCCGTGTCCTGTGCTCGCGCCTTCTCGCGCAGGGCAGAGGGAGGCGCCTACGCGGCCCGGCCACCGGCCCGGTGGCCCGGAAGCCGTGCCGCGTGCCGCGTCTGCGTGCCGTGCCGCGTGCCGCGTCTGCGTGCCGTGCCGCGTGCCGCGTCTGCGTGCCGTGCCGCGTGCCGCGTCTGCGTATCCCGGTGCGCGAACTCAGGCCGGGACTCAGACTGCGGGCATGGACGAAGAGACCGGGCCCACGGCCGTCACGCCGGCAATACGGTCGAGTCAGCTCCTCGGACATCCCCCCGATGCCCGACTGCTGATCGTCAACTGCGACGACTTCGGGATGTACCCGGCGATCGACGCCGCGGTCATCGAGTCGATCGAAGAGGGAATCGCCGGCTCGTGCAGTCTGATGGTCCTGCCTCCCTCGGCGAGGCAGGCCATGAACGCGCTCGTCCGACGGCCGTGGATCCCGTTCGGGGTCCACCTCACGCTCGTGTCCGACTTCCCCGGCCTGCCCTGGGGACCGCTGACCGCCCGGGAAAGAGTTCCCTCACTGCTCGACCCCGAGGGCGCGTTGTTCCCACCGACACCCGCCGGACGGGCGGCTCTGCTCGAACAGGCTCGGCCCGACGAGGTGGAACGCGAATTCCGTGCCCAGATCGATGTCGTCGCCGAGGCCGGGCTCGCGCCGACCCATCTGGACTTCCATTGCCTGGCCGACGGCGGCCGTGACGACCTCCTCGACCTGGCGGTCGGGCCGGCCGCCGAGTACGGCCTCGCGGTCCGGATCTGGCTCGAACCCGCGCGCGGGGCGGCGCGGCAACGCGGACTGCCGGTCGTCGACAACGACTTCCTGGACAGCTTTTCCCTCGACACCGAGGGAAAAGCGGCCCGGTACGCGCAGCTGCTGCACGATCTGCCCGCCGGACTCAACGAATGGGCGGTGCATCCCGGCCTGGGCGACGGCGTCGCGAGCGCTCGACGGCCGCTGGCTCGTGCGCCGGACGGACTACGAATTCCTGACCTCGCCGCAGGCCAGTGAAGCTCTCCGGCAGGAGGACATACGCGTGATCGACTACCGGACGATCCAGCACGCCTGGTCCCAGGGCACCCACATGCGATGAGCGATCCGGCCCGCCGTCCTCCGGGCAGCGGGCCGCTTCCCCCGTTCGGGCTCGGGCTCGGGCTTGGGCTCGGGTGCCGGTGCGGCGGTCCGGCGCCGACTGTCCGGGGCCCGGATGCCCTCCCTGAGGCCGTCCCGTAGGGGGCGGGCGCGCCCCCGTTCCCTCCCCTTACGGGGCGGTCCCCTACGGCCCTGCCCGTAGGGGACCGACCCGCCCTCCCGACACGTCACAGGGGCCCTCGTGCGATTCCTCGCACCAGAGCCCCTGGTAGCCGGCCGGCCCGGTCGGTCCGGTCGTCCGGTCGGTCCGTACGCGCGGGGCGAGCCCGCGCGCCGCCGTCAGAACAGGCGCAGCTTGTCGTCCTCGATGCCGCGCAGCGCGTCGTAGTCGAGCACCACGCAGTCGATGCCGCGGTCGTTCGCCAGCACGCGCGCCTGCGGCTTGATCTCCTGCGCCGCGAAGATGCCCTTCACCGGAGCGAGGTGCGGGTCGCGGTTGAGGAGGTCCAGGTAGCGGGTCAGCTGCTCCACGCCGTCGATCTCGCCGCGCCGCTTGATCTCCACCGCGACGGTCGCGCCGTCGGAGTCCCGGCACAGGATGTCCACCGGGCCGATGGCCGTCGGGTACTCGCGGCGGACCAGCGTCCAGCCCTCGCCCAGGGTCTCGATCCGGTCCGCGAGCAGCTCCTGGAGGTGCGCTTCCACGCCGTCCTTGATCAGGCCCGGGTCCACGCCCAGCTCGTGCGAGGAGTCGTGGAGGATCTCCTCCATCGTGATGATCAGTTTCTCGCCCGCCTTGTTGACGACGGTCCAGACCGCCGCGGCGGCGTTCTCACCGGCCTCGCCCGCCTCGCCGTTCCCGGCGGCGCCGGGGGCGTCGGTGCCCGCGGACTCCTTGAGGGTGCACGGCGGCGACATCCAGTTGAGCGGTTTGTACGCCCGGTCGTCCGCGTGAATGGAGACACTGCCGTCTGCCTTGACCAGGATCAGACGGGGAGCGGAGGGCAGGTGGGCCGTGAGCCGACCCGCGTAGTCCACGGAGCAGCGGGCAATGACAAGACGCATGGTGCGCAACGCTACAAGACGGAAGCCGCTCGGCGCGATTCGGGCACCGGCCCGGCCCGGCCGACCGCCGGGCGTACGCCGGGCGCACTCCCAACTCCCCTGTGGACGTGGCTGGTTGTGTGCCCATTCTCCTGGTGCGGGCCGGACCCGGCCCTTACCGTGGAGGACGGGAGGTCGTCGTCCCCGCACGCTGTGTGCGCGCCGCGACCCCCTGGCCCTGCCCGTACGACCCCACCCCCGGGGTCGCGAGAGGAGAACCCATGTCGCTCGACGTCTCACCGGCGCTGTTGGCACAGGCCGAGCGAGGCGAGGTCGACGAAGCCGACTTCGTCGACTGCGTCCGGACCTCCCTGCCCTACGCGTGGGAGATGATCAGCTCTCTGGTGGCACAGCTGGAGGTCGAAGGCGGAGAGTTCGCCGACAACCAGACCCCGCCGCCGGACGAGCAGGCGCGCGGGCAGCTGCTGCGCGCGCTCGCGAGCGATGCCATCCGCGGTGCCCTCCAGCGGCACTTCGGCGTGCGCCTCGCCTTCCAGAACTGCCACCGGGTGGCGGTCTTCCCGCTCGACGCCACCTCGGACGAGCGGCACGCCCGCTTCACCTCGGTACGGGGGCAGCTGCTCAACCAGTCGCCGGAACTGCGCGACTGCTGACCGACGCATCCGGCGCCGCCGCGCCGTACCGACCCGGGAAGCACCGCGGGTACGGGAGCGGCGGCACGGTCTCCGCATCGGGCCGCACCCGGGGCGCCTGCCGAGGACCCGGACCCCTAGGGGTCCGGGTCCATGGGTTCTCCGCCCCGCCCACCGCCCCGCCCATGGATTTTCCGGGAGTACGGTCACCACCCGGCCCGACCCTGAGATCCCCCTGACCTCCGGTTCCTCGGACCCCGACCCCCGGACCTCCCGGACCCCCAAACCCCCTCGGGCCTCCAGCCGCCCCGCCCCTGGCCCCGGCCCCCGCCCTCACCCCCGCCCCCTCAGGCCCCTCACACGAGCTGCGGAAGCACCTCCGCGCCCAGCCTCCGCACGTTCTCCTCGGTCGCCGCGAGATCGCCCGAGCCCTCCGCCAGCAGCGCGAAGCGCGTGATCCCCGTACGCTCCGCGGTCGCCGCGAGCCGATCCGCCGCGAGCCGGGGGGTCCCCACCGCGTGCAGGCCGCACAAAAGTTCCGTGTACGCCACCGGATCGCGCATCACCCGGTGCCTGCCGTCCACCGTGACATGGGCTCCAAGGCCTTGTTTCAGCCAGCCCGGCATCGTCTTCAGGAGCGTCCGCGCCGCCTCCGGGCCGTGATCGGCGAGCTGGACCACCCCGGCCGACACATGGGACGCCCCGATCCGGGCGATCTCGTCCGGATCGCGCCCGGCCTCCCGCGCGCAGCGGGCCCAGCTCTCCACCATCCCGGCCTTGTCCTCGTCGCCGCAGTGCATGCCGAGCAGCATCGGCAGCCCGCGTTCGGCGGCGAGCCGGACGCTCTTCGGCGAGGTGCAGGCCACCAGGACCTCGGGCGCCGCCGCCCCGCCGATCAGCTCGCCGGGCGCCGGCACCACCGCCACCTCGCGGAACGCGTAGCGCTCTCCGGCGGCCCCCACCCGGGGCTCGGTGAGCCAGCGCAGGAGCAGGTCGAGCGAGTCCGGGAAGCCCGTGTCGAACGCGGGCAGTCCCGCGCCGAAGACCTCCAGGTCGATCCACGGACCGCCCCGCCCCACGCCGAGCGTGAACCGTCCGCCCGAGGTCACGTGCAGCAGCGCCGCCTGTTCGCCGAGTGCCACCGGATGGACCGTCGGGAGTACGCTGACGGCCGTGCCGACCCGGATCCGGCGGGTCCGGCCGAGCAACAGGGCGGCCAGGGTGACGGCCGACGGGCAGACCCCGTACGGCACGAAATGATGCTCGGCCAGCCACACCTCGTCGAGCCCCGCCTCCTCGGCGGCCTCGGCGGTGCGGACGGCCCGGTACAGCGGTTCCGCCTGACCCTGGCCCGGGAACTGGGCGGCCAGGACGAACGTACCCACGCGCATTGCTTCTGCCTCCTCGCGGCCGGCGCGTCTCCTCCACGGAGCCCCCGGCGAACTCCCCCCTTCCTTGGCAACAACGCCTGACACGTGCCAAGGGCACGGCCCACCACGAAACTCTTGCGATTTTCGGCTGATCCTTGCCCGGAAGGGTTCAGGGGCACCCGGTCGCGGCCCGTACGCTGGGGGGAACCGTCCGTGTTCCCGACTTCGGTGAGGTGTCGAAGTGTCCCCGCGTCACAACCGCCCGCGTGGCGGTGCGAAGCCCGTATCGCAGGGTGATTCGGACGGCGGCCGGTACGGCGGTGTGCAGACCACCGAGACCTGGCAGGGCGAGGAGTGGTGCGTCCGCCATGTCGCCGGCGCGAGCTCGCCCGGCAAGCGCTACCGCTGCCCCGGCTGCGACCAGGAGATCCCGGCCGCCGCGCCGCACGTGGTGGCGTGGCCGGAGTACGGGGGAGTCGACGACCGCCGGCACTGGCACAAGGCCTGCTGGAACGCGAAGGACCGCCGCACCAGCAGGGTGCAGCGGTCCCGTAACGCGCCTCGGTACTAGCCCTCGGACCAGTCCCCGGTACTCCTACCGGGCCTCGGGGTTCACACGTCCCGGTTGTTCAGCAGGGCGTAGGCCGCGCCGAGCGCGACGGCCGCGAGCCCGGCCATGATCAGCACCGGTTCCCAGCCCGCCGGGCCGCTGTCGCCGAACGGCGCGGTGTCGCTGTAGAGCCCGATCATCTGCGACGGGATCGCGTACGTGGTCAGCGCCTTCTGCACGCTCTGCATCGCCTCGGAGAACATGAACAGCGCCGCCACCAGCGGCATCAGCAGCACGCCGATCATCACCGTGATCGCGCCCGCCGAGTGCCGCACGATCGCGCCCACGCCCATGGCGAGCAGCCCGAGCAGGGCCAGGTAGAGCCCGGCGCCGACGGTGGCCCGCAGCCACTCCCCGGCGCTCGGCGAGGCTCCGCTCACCATCGCCACCTGGAACCCGCTGACCACCGCGGCCACCACCGTGACCAGGACGAACACCAGCAGGAAGAAGATCAGCGCCTTCGCGGTGAGCACCCGGGAACGGCTCGGGCAGGCGGTCAGCGTCGTACGGATCATGCCCGTGCCGAACTCGGAGCTGATGGTCAGCACGCCGAGCGTCATCACACAGATCGAGGCCGGCAGCAGCCCGAAGAAGCCCAGGGCGAGCGCCGAATCGGCCGGCTGGTCCCCGGCCGTCGTCGCCGAGGCGATCAGGGCGATGCCGAGGCCGATGAGGAGCATCAGCAGCACCATGGTCCCCAGCGTCCACACCGTGGAGCGCACCGAGCGGATCTTCGTCCACTCGGAGGCGAGCGCGTCGCCGAGGGTCGCCTTGCGGACGGGGATGGGGGAGACGTACGTGTACGGAGCCGGGCCCCCCTGGCCCGCCGGGCCCGCGTGCGCGGTCTGCGGTACGGCCTGATGAGGCATCCCCGGCGGCATTACCGGCGGCATCCCGGGCGGCATTCCCTGGGGCATTCCCTGAGGTGCCCCCGGAGGCATGCCGGGGCCGGGGAAGGGGCCCGGGGCGGGGCTCGGGACCGGGCTCGGGTGCGGGGTCGTCATCGGGCGTCCTCGGCGTTCTGCGGCGACTGGGGCTGCGGCGGCTGCGGGGCGGGGTGCGGGTGCGGCTGCGGTACGGCCGCGGGGGCCGGCGGGAAGGGCTGCGGGGCGGCCTGCGGCGGTACGGCGTGCGCGGCGGGCCCGGTGGGCACGGCGTACGGGTTCTGCCCGGGCGGCGGCGGGGCGTACCAGCCCTGCTGCGGCACCTCGGGGATCACCGGACCCGGCTGCTCGGGCAGCATGTGCGGCGGGACCGGCGCCTGGAGGTGGGCGAGCTGGTCGTCGGTCGAACGGTAGTCCACGGCGCCCTGCGTCATCCGCATGTACGCCTCCTCAAGGGACGCCTGGTGCGGCGACAGCTCCCACAGCCGGACGTCCGCGCCGTGCGCGAGATCGCTGATCCTCGGCAGTTCGAGACCGGTCACCCGCAGCGCGCCGTCCGGCTCCGGCATCACCTGGCCGCCGGCCTCCGTCAGGACCGCCGTCAGCTTCTCCCGCTGGGCCGGCTCGGTCTGCGGGGTGCGCACCCGGGCGAAGTCGGCGGAGTTCGCCGAGATGAAGTCCGTGACGCTCATGTCGGCGAGCAGCCGGCCCCGGCCGATGACGATCAGATGGTCCGCCGTCAGCGCCATCTCGCTCATGAGGTGGCTGGAGACGAAGACCGTGCGGCCCTCGGAGGCCAGCTTCTTCATCAGATTGCGGACCCAGAGGATGCCCTCCGGGTCGAGACCGTTGACCGGCTCGTCGAACAGCAGCACCTGCGGGTCGCCGAGCAGCGCCGCCGCGATGCCGAGCCGCTGGCCCATGCCGAGCGAGAAGCCGTTGGAGCGCCGCTTGGCCACCTCCTGGAGGCCGACCACGCCCAGCACCTCGTCCACCCGCTGCGCCGGGATGCCGGCGAGCTGTGCGAGGGAGAGCAGGTGGTTACGGGCGCTGCGCCCGCCGTGCACGGCCTTCGCGTCGAGCAGCGCGCCGACCTGGCGGGGTGCGTTCGGCAACTGCCGGAACGGATGCCCGCCGATCGTCACCTGCCCGGCCGTCGGCGTGTCGAGACCGAGGATCATGCGCATGGTCGTCGACTTGCCCGAGCCGTTCGGGCCCAGGAAGCCGGTCACATGCCCGGGCCGCACCTGGAAGGAAAGGTTGTCCACGGCCGTCTTCGCGCCATAGCGCTTGGTCAGGCCGACTGCCTCGATCATTCTCCAGCCCCATCGACAAGGTCGGGTCGTGGGGGCACGACGACCACAGGCCAAAATCCCCCGTACGAGCGAAGAGCTTAACCAGCTCTTTACGGTTCCGCCTCAGCCGAATCGTGATCTGTCGGGCGTCCCGGGGCGCGACGGGCCCTTCCGGCCCGCCCGCCGCAGCGGTCGGCACCCCCCCCCGCAGGCGTCAGGCGTCGCGCCGCTTGAGCACCACGTACCCGCCGATCAGCGCGGCCACCACCCACAGCACCATGATCCCGAGGCCGCCCCACGGCCCGTACGGCGCCTTCTCCCCGCCCAGCGCCGCGGGCACGACCTGCATGATCCGCGAGCCGGCCTGGTCCGGGAAGTAGCGGGCGACCTCCTTCGCCTTCGGGACGGCCGACAGGATCTGGGAGATCAGGAAGAAGAACGGCACCAGGATGCCGAGCGACAGCATCGACGAGCGCAGCATCGTCGCCACCCCCATCGAGAACAGCGCGATCAGCCCCATGTAGAGGCCGGCGCCGATCACCGCGCGCAGCACGTTGTCCGCGCCGAGGGTGGTGCGATGGCCGCCGAGCAGCGCCTGGCCGAGGAAGAACGACAGGAATCCGGTCGCGATCCCCACCACGAAGGCGAGCACCCCGGCGACCGCGATCTTCGAGAAGAGGAACGTGGCCCGCTGCGGGACCGCCGCGAGCGAGGTGCGGATCATGCCCGACGAGTACTCGGTGCCCACCACCAGCACCCCGAAGACCACCATCGCGAGCTGCCCGAGGACCATCCCGGAGAAGCTCACGTAGGTCGGGTCGAAGGTGGCCTGCTGGATCGGGTCGAGGTGGTCGAACTGCGCCCGCATCAGCGCGCTCAGCGCCGCGCCCATCGCGACCGTCACCACCAGGGCGCTCGCCAGCGTCCACACGGTGGACGACACCGTCCGGATCTTGGTCCACTCCGAGCGCAGGACCGCCGTCGCCGCCGCCATCGCTCAGGCTCCCCTCTCGTAGCTCTCGCCCCACCGCGGCCCGGGCCCCGCGTCAGGCCCCGCGCCGGGGCCGGCACCGGGTCCGCCACCGGGTCCCGCACCGGGCCCGCCGCCCCCGGGCGGCCCGCCCGCGTCACCGTCACCGCCGTGTTCGTCCGGCCCGTACCCACCCGCCCCGTGGATGTCCGTCCCGTGCGAGTGGTACTCCACCGCCCCCGCCGTCATCTGCATGAACGCCTCCTCCAGCGAGGCCCGCTGGGAGCTCAGCTCGTGCAGCGTGATCCCGTGCGCGGCGGCCAGTTCGCCCAGCCGCTCCGTCGTCGTCCCGTCCACCTCCAGGACCCCGCCGCCCGCCTCCACCGCGATCAGGCCCTCGCCGTGCAGGACGTCGCGCAGCCGCTCCTGCTGCGGGGAGCGCAGCCGTACGTAACTGCGGGAGTTCTGGTGGATGAAGTCGGCCATCGAGGTGTCGGCGAGCAGCCGGCCCTGGCCGATGACGATCAGATGGTCCGCCGTCAGGGCCATCTCGCTCATGAGGTGGCTGGAGACGAAGATGGTCCGGCCCTCGGCCGCCAGCGTCTTCATGAGGTTGCGGATCCAGTGGATGCCCTCGGGATCGAGACCGTTGACCGGCTCGTCGAACATCAGGATCTCCGGGTCGCCGAGCAGCGCCGACGCGATCCCGAGCCGCTGGCCCATGCCGAGCGAGAAGCCCTTCGACTTCTTGCGCGCCACCGCCGTCAGACCCACCAGATCGAGCACCTCGCCGACGCGCCGCTCCGGGATCCGGTTGGACTGCGCCAGACAGAGGAGGTTGTTGTACGCCGAACGGCCCCCGTGCATCGCCTTGGCGTCGAGCAGTGCCCCGATGTACTTCAGGGGCTCCTTCAGATCGCGGTAGTGCTTGCCGTCGATCCGGACCGTCCCGCTCGTCGGGTTGTCGAGGTCCAGCATCATCCGCATCGTCGTGGACTTGCCCGCACCATTGGGCCCGAGGAAGCCCGTGACCACCCCCGGCCGCACCGAGAAGGTCAGATGGTCGACCGCTGTTTTCGAACCGTAGCGCTTGGTGAGACCCGCCAGCTCGATCATGCGTACCAAGCTAAGCGCACGAAAATCCCCCCGCCACCCGAGTGACGGAGGGATTTTCAGGCAATCAGCTCACCGGTTCATCGACCGGCCGTTCGACCCTTGGCCGGTCGGCCCCAGCCTCAGCCCTGACCGCGGATCAACGCGACTGCTGCGCCGGGACGCCCGTCGTGCGGTCCTCGTCCAGCGGGGAACCGGCCGCGGCCACCGCGGCACCGGTCAGCGTGGCCAGCATCTCGCGGACGTTGGTCAGCTGGGCGTTGATCGAGTCGCGGCGGTTCGTCAGCGCCGCCAGCTCGCGCTCCGATTCGCTGCGGATGCGGTCCGCCTTGGCGTTCGCGTCGGCCACGATGTCCTCGGACTGGCGCTGCGCGGTCTCCACCGTCTGGCGGGCCCGGCGCTCCGCGTCCGTACGCAGCTTCTCGGCCTCCAGGCGCAGCTGCTCCGCCCGGTGCTCGATCTCGGCCAGTCGCTTCTCCGCCTTCGCCTGGCGGGACGCCAGGTCGCGCTCGGACTGCTCCCGGCGCTTGGCCAGGTTGGTCTCGAAGTCCGCGGCGGCCTGGGCGGCCTTGGCGCGGGTCTCCTCGAAGAGGGCGTCCGCCTCCTCACGCTTCGACTGGGCGTCCTTCTGCGCGTCGGCGCGCAGCGAGTTCGCCTCGCCCTGAGCCTTCTCGACGATCCGGGCCCCGTCGTCCTCGGCCTTCGCCTTCCGCTCGGCCGAGAACGACTCGGCGTCGTTGCGGACCTGCTGGGCCGCCGACTCCGCGAGCTCACGGTGCTGCTCGGCGGCGCGGCGGGCCTCCTCGCGCAGGTCCTTCGCCTCCTCCTCGGCGAGGCGCAGGATCTTCTCCACGCGGGCACCGAGACCGGCGTAGGACGGCTCGGCGTCCGTGACCTGGGTCTGGGCGTTCTGCGTCTCGAGGTGCAGCTCCTCGATCCGCTTCTCCAGCGAGGTGATTCGGGCCAGAGCACTGTCACGGTCGGCGACGAGCTTGGTAATGCGGTCGTCCACCTGACCGCGGTCGTAACCGCGCCGCACGAGCTCGAAGCCGAAGGGGGAGGATGTGTCGCTCATGGGGTTCCTGTCGAAAGAGACCGGTGTGTTGTGGGGTGAGGTGTTAGAGGGAATCCTAGGGGTCTTAACGGCGTGTCATCGAGCATATGCCCGTTTGATCTGGAGAATGTCCAGTCTTTTGGGTGGCTGTCCCCGTCTTTCGGGTGGCTGTCACCGGGAGTTCTTGCCACCCGACCGGGACGAGCCCGACGACGCTCCTGCCTTCGCCCCGTCCTTCCCTTCGGTGGACGGGGTTTCGAAAGATTCCAACGCCTCCAGGACGTCCTGGACACGGGAGATCTCGGCATTGATGTCCTTGCGACGGCGCGTCAGGACATCGAGCTCCTGCCGCCCCTCGGACACCGTCCGCTCGGCCTCGGCCTGGGCTTCCGCCCGGATCTTCTCGGCCTCCGCCACCAGCGACGCCTTCTTCTGCTCGGCCTCCTTGAGCAGCCCCTCGGCCCGCTTCACTGCCGCGATCCGGACCTTGCTCGCCTCCGAAGTCGCCTCCGAGACGAGCTCCTTGGCCTTCTCCGCGGCCTCGGCGCTCTGCTCCTCCGCGGCCTTCACCAGCTTGTCGACGCGCTCGCCCGCCGTCTTCATCTGTTCGGCCGTCTCGCGCCGCGCCCGGTCGTGCAGCTCCTCGACCTCGCTCTCGACCCGGGTCCGCAGCTCCTCCGCGCGCTCCCGGATCGCGTTCGCGTCCGTACGGGTGCCGACCAGCAGCTCGTCGGCGTCCGTGCGGGCCTTCTCCACCAGCGAGTTGCCCTCGATGGTCGCCTCGGTCACGATCCGCTCGGCCGCCTCGCGGGCCGCGCCGACCATCGTGTCCGCCTGCTCCTCCGCCTCGGTGGTGGCGCGCAGCGCCTCCTCCTGAGCCTTGGCCATCAGCTGGTCGGCCTGCTCGGCCGCGTCCGACCGCTTCTTCGCGCCGGCCTCACGGGCCTCGTCGAGCGTACGGTCGGCCTCGGCGCGCGCCGTGGCGAGCGCCTCCTCCGCCGCGGCCTCGGCCTCGGCCTTGACCCGGGCCGCCTCCACGGCGATCCGCTCGGCCTCCTTGCGGGCCTCGGCGACGAGCGTGTCCGCCTGCTCGGCCGCGTCGCTACGGCGCTGGTCGGCGGCCTTACGGGCGTCGTCGAGCACCTGCTCCGCGTCGACGCCGATCCGCTCGGCCTCCGAACGGGCCTCCCCGATCAGCGTGTCGGCCTGCTCGGCCGCGTCGCTGCGGCGCTGGTCCGCCTTCTTCCGCGCCTCGTCCAGGATCCGGTCGGCGTCCGCGAGCGCGGCACTGCGCAGCGCCTGCGCGTGCGCCTCGCCGTCCACCTTGACCTGCTCGGACTCCGTACGGATCCGCGCCGCGTCCTGCTCGGTCGACTCCAGGAGCTCGGCCGCCTCGTTCGTGAGCCGCTCGGCCTCCGCCGACGCCTCGCCGATCAGCGTGTCCGCCTGCTCAGCGGCGTCGCTGCGCCGCTTGTCGGCCGCCTTGCGCGCCTCGTCGAGCACCTGCTCGCCGTCCGCGCGGGCGGCGGCCCGCAGCGCCTCCGCCTCGGCCTCGCCGTCGGCCTTGACCTGCTCGGCCTCGACCACCAGCCGCTCGGCCTCGGCGGTGAGCCGGCCGGCCTCGGCCGTCGCCTCGCCGACCAGGGTGTCCGCCTGCTCGGCCGCGTCCGAACGCCGCTTGTCGGCGGCCTTGCGGGCGTCGTCGAGGACCTGCTCGGCCTCGGCGCCGATCCGCTCGGCTTCCGAACGGGCCTCGCCGATCAGGGTGTCGGCCTGCTCGGCCGCGTCCGAACGCCGCTTGTCGGCGGCCTTGCGGGCGTCGTCGAGGACCTGCTCGGCCTCGATGCCGATCCGCTCGGCTTCCGTACGGGCTTCGCCGATCAGGGTGTCGGCCTGCTCGGCGGCGTCGCTGCGGCGCTGGTCGGCGGCCTTGCGGGCGTCGTCCAGTACCTGCTCGGCCTCGGCGCCGATCCGCTCCGCCTCCGTACGGGCGTCGCCGACCGTGGTCTCGGCCCGCTCCGCCGCCTCCGAACGGATCCGGTTCGCGTCGTCACGGGCGTCCGCCCGGGTCCTGGCCGCGTCCTGCTCCGCCGACGCCAGCGCGTCCGACACCTCGGTACGCACCCGCTGCGCGTGGTCGGCGGTGTCCGACTTCAGCTTCTCCGCGTCGGCGATCGCCTGCGCGACGGTCCGCTCGGCCAGATCCTTCGCGGCCTCGGACTCCTCCTTGGCGCGCTCGCGGATCCGGGTCGCGTCCTCGGCGGCCCGCTCCCGCTCCTCGTGCGCGTCGGTACGGACCCGGTCCGCCTCCTCCTGCGCCTCGGTACGGGTGCGCTCCGCCGCGTGCTCGGCCGCGCTGCGCAGCCCGGTGATCTCCTCCTCGGCGGCTTCGCGGAGGCCCGAGACCGCGTCCCGTACCTCCTGCGCGGTCTGCTCGGCGGCCGACACCAGCTCGGCCGCGCGGGCCTCCGCCTCCTCGACCAGCCGCTCGGCCTCGGCCCCGGCCTCCTCGACCCGCTTACGGGCGGAGGCGAGCAGCTCCTCGCTCCGCTCACGGGCCAGCTCACGCTCCCGGCCCGCCTCGGAACGCGCCGACTCCAGCGTCTCCTCGGCCTCCCGGCGGCGCCGCTCGGCCTCCTCGCGGGCCGCGGCCAGCGCCTCGGCGGCCTCGGCGGCGATCCGCTCGGCGGCGGCCCCGGCCTCGGCACGTACCCGGTCGGCGGTCTCCTGCGCCTCCGACTTCAGCCGCTCGGCCTCCGCCGCGGCCTCCTCGCGCAGCGCCGCCGCCGCGGCCTTGGCCTCGGCACGGTCGGTGGACGCGTCCTCGGCGGCCTCGGCACGCAGCCGCTCGGACTCCTCCTCGGCCTGCTCCCGCAGCGTCCGGACCCGCTCGGCGGCCTCCGTGCGCAGCCGCTCCGTCTCCTCGGCGGCCTCGCGGCGGATCCGCTCGCTCTCGGTCCGCGCGTCCGCCAGCTCCTGGCCGGCCGACTCCAGCTTGTCCGCGGCCTCGGTCCGCAGCCGGGACAGCTCCTCGGCGGCCTCGACGCGCCGCGCCTCGGCGACCCGCTCGGCCTCCTCGCGCAGCGCGGTCGCGGCGGCGTCGGCCGCCTCCTTGACCGACTCGGCCTGCTCCTCGGCCTCGGCACGCAGCCGCTCGGCCTCGGCGCGGGTGCGCTCCAGCGTCTCCTCGGCCTGGGTACGCAGGGTCTGCGCCCGCTCCATGGCCTCGCCGCGGACCCGCTCGCTCTCCGCGCCCGCGCTCGTACGCAGCTCGTCGGCGTCGCCCCGGGCCTGGGACAGCAGCTCCTCGGCGGTCTTCGCCGCCTCCTCGATCTGCTGGACGGCCTCCTTGCGGGCCTCGCCCCGGATCCGCTCGCCCTCGGTGACCGCCTCGGCGCGCAGCTGCTCGGCCTCGCCGCGCAGCCGGCGCGCCTCCTCCTGCAGCTCGACCGTCTTGGCGCGGTACTCCTTGGTGTCGTCCTTCGCCGAACCGAGCAGCTCGTCGGCCTGCTCCTCGGCGGTCTGCCGCAGCCGGTCCGCCTCGGTCTCGGCGTCACGGCGCAGCCGCTCCGCCTCCTCGGCGGCCTTGCGGGTGGTCTCCTGGGCGTCCTCGGACGCCTTGGACAGGACCTCCTCGGCCTGCCGCGCGGCCTTGGCGAGCGCGGCGGCGGACTCCTCCGCGGCGTCCGTACGGGCCTTCTCCGACGCCTCGGCGGCCGTCCGTTCGGCCGAGCGGACGGCCTCGCGGAGCTTCTCCTCGGCCTGCTCCTTGAGGCTCTCGGCGTCCTTGGTGGCCTCGGCGACCAGCCGGGCGATCTCGGACTTGGCGGTACGGGTGCGCGCCTCGTTGACGGACTCGGCGCCCGCGATCTCCTTGGCCGCGGCCTCCCTGGCCTCGGACAGGGTGCGCTCGGCGGCCGTCCGGGCCTCGCGGAGCTTCTCCTCGGCGTCCTGGACGCGCAGTTCGGCCGCGCGGGACAGCTCGGCGGCCTCGCGGCGGGCCTGGTCGGTCTCGGCGGTCGCGGCCGTACGCAGCCGCTCGGCGTGCCCGGCGGCCTCCTCGGCCTGCCCGACGGCGGTGGCGAGCATCCGCTCGGCGTCCTTGCGGGCGCGCAGCAGGATCGACTCGGCCTCGGCCCGGGCCGCCTCCGCGTCGGAACCGACCCGGCGGCGGGTCTCCTCGGTGATCCGGGCGGCCTCGGTACGCGCGGCGGAGAGCGACTGCTCGGCCTCGGCGCGCGACTCCTCCATCAGACGCCGGGCCTGCGACTCCGTACGGGCGCGCAGCTGCTCGGCCCACGCCACGTTCTCGTTGACGTGCGACTCGACCGTCTTGCGGCGCTCGTTCAGCTCCTGGTCGAGCTGCTGACGGCGCTGGACGGCCTCGGTGTGCAGCTCCGACTGGAGCCGCGCCTGCTGTTCGGCGTGCTCCTGGAGGATGCGCTGCGTCTGGGCGCGCGCCTCGCGCAGCTCGCGCTCGGCGTCCTGGCGCAACTGCTCCGCCTGCATCTGCGCGTCGCGCAGCATCTGTTCGGCCTGATAGCCGACGTCGGCACTGTCGTAGGCAGGCCGGGACGCGATGGTACGGCGTGCCTCATGGAGCTTGGCACGCAAGACCTCGACCTGGTATCCGAGGTCCTCGGCGTGCTGGACGGCCTTCTCTCGCTCTTTCTTCAGCCGTTCCATCTCGGCCTCGAACCGCGAGAGATGGTCGTCCTCGGCCCGCTGGCTCTCCTGGCGTTCGTAGCCCCGCACTGCGCGGTCCATCCGTCCCCTGGTCGCAACACTCCAACGAGCACGCCCTCACGGCCGAGGGCTTACCCCCGGGGAATCGTGGCAGATCGGACGACCCCGACATCCTGTCTTCGGCGCCGCGCGCACACGGCTCCGACCGGCCCCGGCCCGGAGCCGCCCACTCTACCGGGCCCGGAATCCGCCAGGTCAGTGCTCCGCTGAGGAGTGGTCAGCGGAGGGGGTGGTGGAGGGGTCGGCGGGCGGGTCGGGGGAGGGGCGGGGGACGGGCCGGAGGAGTACTAGGCGGACGGGTCGGCGGTGTGGTCCGCGGAGGGGGCGCCGGCGTGGTCGGCGGTGTGGTCGGCCGCGTGCTCGGCGGGGCCGTGGGCGGACGGGCTCGCGGAGGTGACCAGTTCGGTCAGGACCCCGTGGCAGTCCTTGGGGTGGAGGAAGGTGATCCGCGATCCCATGGAGCCGGTGCGCGGCTCGTCGTACAGGACCCGGACGCCCTTGCCCCGGATGGCCTCGGCGTCGCCGTCGACGTCCGCCGTGCCGAAGGCGATGTGGTGCACGCCCTCGCCGTTCTTCGCCAGCCACTTGCCCACGGCCGAGTCCTCCCGGGTGGGCTCCAGGAGCTGGAGGTACGAGGCCCCGCCGTCCGAGGTCTCGTTGATCTTGAGCATGGCCTCCCGGACGCCCTGTTCCTCGTTGATCTCCGTGTGGAAGACCTCGAAGCCGTAGGTCGCCCGGTAGAACTCGACGGTCCGGTCGAGGTCGAAGCAGGCGATCCCGATGTGGTCGATTCGCGTCAGCATGCCTCCAGTGCAGCGCCGCACCCTTGGTTACGCAACGTGCGCGCCGTCACACCGGCAGGCCGGTGACCGGGCACGGCACCGCTCAGTACATTGAAGGTAAACCCTCGTTCACTCCTCATCCCAAGGGGCTGCGGCTCATGACTGGAACGACCGGTACCACCTCTGTGATCGTCGCGGGCGCCCGTACGCCCATGGGCAGGCTCCTCGGCTCGCTCAAGTCCTTCTCGGGCGCGGATCTGGGCGGCTTCGCGATCAAGGCCGCCCTGGACCGGGCCGGCATCGGCGGCGACCAGGTGCAGTACGTGATCATGGGCCAGGTGCTCCAGGCGGGCGCCGGCCAGATCCCCGCCCGCCAGGCCGCCGTCAAGGCCGGCATCCCGATGAACGTCCCGGCGCTCACCATCAACAAGGTGTGCCTGTCCGGCCTCGACGCCATCGCGCTCGCCGACCAGCTGATCCGCGCGGGCGAGTTCGACATCGTGGTCGCGGGCGGCCAGGAGTCCATGACCAACGCCCCGCACCTGCTGCCGAAGTCCCGTGAGGGCTACAAGTACGGCGCGATCGAAATGCTCGACGCCATGGCGTACGACGGTCTCACCGACTCCTTCGAGGGCATCGCCATGGGCGAGTCCACCGAGAAGCACAACACCCGCCTCGGCATCCCGCGCGCGGCCCAGGACGAGCTGGCCGCCCTGTCGCACCAGCGCGCCGCCGCCGCCCAGAAGAACGGCGTCTTCGAGGCCGAGATCACCCCGGTCGAGATCCCGCAGCGCAAGGGCGACCCGGTCGTCTTCGCCAAGGACGAGGGCATCCGCGCCGAGACCACCGTCGAGACGCTGGCCAAGCTCCGCCCGGCCTTCGCCAAGGACGGCACGATCACCGCCGGCACCGCCTCGCAGATCTCCGACGGCGCCGCCGCCGTCGTCGTGATGAGCAAGGCCAAGGCCGAGGAGCTGGGCCTCGACTGGATCGCCGAGATCGGCGCCCACGGCAACGTGGCGGGCCCGGACAACTCGCTCCAGTCGCAGCCGTCGAACGCGATCCTGCACGCCCTGAAGAAGGAGGGCAAGGAGGTCGCCGACCTGGACCTGGTCGAGATCAACGAGGCGTTCGCCGCGGTCACGTACCAGTCAATGAAGGACCTCGGCATCACCCCGGAAAAGGTGAACGTGAACGGTGGCGCCATCGCGCTCGGCCACCCGATCGGCATGTCCGGCGCCCGCGTGGTGCTGCACCTGGCCCTGGAGCTCAAGCGGCGCGGCGGCGGCCTCGGCGCGGCGGCCCTGTGCGGCGGCGGCGGCCAGGGCGACGCCCTGATCGTGCGCGTTCCCGGCAAGTAGGGCCGGCCGGCAAGGCAGGCCGGTAGGCAAAGCAGGCAGGTAGCAGGGCAGGCAAGGCCGGTAGGCAGGCCGGTAAGGCAGGCACACCGGTACGTACGCGGGCCGGGCCCGGATCCACGGGCCCGGTCCGCGACCATGGCCCGTACGCCCGGTGTGCCTGGTGCGTCCGGTGTGTACGGGCAGCCCGTACACCGGCCGTGTACGGGCGGGGCCCGCGCGCCGGAGCCGGGGCCGCACGCCGTGGCCGTACACCCGTGCCCGTACGCCGTGGCCGTGCGCCCGGTGCGCGGGCCCGGTACGCAAGATCCCGACGTTCGACGCAAGGAGCACGCTGAGATGGTGGACGTCCCCGCACTGGTCGCCCAGGCACGGGAGGGCCGGCCGCGCGCCGTGGCCCGGCTGATCTCGCTGGTGGAGGGGGCGTCCCCGCAGCTGCGCGAGGTGATGGCGGCGCTCGCCCCGCTGACCGGCAACGCCTACGTGGTGGGCCTCACCGGCTCGCCCGGTGTCGGCAAGTCGACCTCGACCTCGGCGCTGGTGAGCGCGTACCGCCGGGCGGGCAAGCGGGTCGGCGTGCTCGCCGTCGACCCGTCCTCGCCGTTCAGCGGCGGCGCGCTGCTCGGCGACCGGGTCCGGATGTCGGAGCACGCCTCCGACCCCGGCGTCTACATCCGTTCCATGGCCACCCGAGGCCACCTGGGCGGCCTCGCCTGGTCCGCGCCGCAGGCCATCCGGGTCCTCGACGCGGCCGGCTGCGACGTGATCCTCGTGGAGACGGTGGGCGTCGGCCAGTCGGAGGTGGAGATCGCCTCGCAGGCGGACACCTCCGTGGTGCTGCTGGCGCCCGGCATGGGCGACGGCATCCAGGCCGCGAAGGCGGGCATCCTGGAGATCGGCGACGTGTACGTGGTCAACAAGGCCGACCGGGACGGCGCCGACGCCACCGCGCGCGAGCTCAACCACATGCTGGGCCTCGGCGAGGCGCGCGCCCCGGGCGACTGGCGGCCGCCGATCGTGAAGACGGTCGCGGCGCGCGGCGAGGGCGTCGACGAGGTCGTCGAGGCGCTGGAGAAGCACCGGGCGTGGATGGAGGAGCGCGGGGTGCTCGCCGAGCGACGCCGGGCGCGGGCCGCCCGCGAGGTGGAGACGATCGCGGTCACGGCGCTGCGCGAGCGGATCGGCGACCTGCACGGCGACCGCCGGCTGGACGCGCTCGCGGAGCGCATCACGGCGGGCGAACTGGACCCGTACACGGCCTCGGACGAGCTGATCGCGAGCCTGACGGGCAACTAGGGCCTGTCCTCCGGGGTTTCCGGACCGGGGATCCTGATCCTCCGCCGGATCCCCGGATCCCCGGATCCCCGGATCCCCGGATCCCCGGATCCCCGGATCCCCGGATCCCCGGATCCCCGGATCCCCGGATCCCCGGCCGCTCGGCCTGATCCGCCCCGGGGCGTCCCGCCGTTCCGGAGCGGTCGCGGTCAGCCGCGCTCGGAGAACACCGAGAACGCCGAGGACACAGAGGGCACTTGGTGCCTCGGCAGGAAACGTTCGCCCTGTGTGCGGTGTGGGATATGTTCCTCGGCCATGGGTGAGTTGACAGTGATCAGGCATGGCGAGACCGCGTGGAGTCGGACCGGCCAGCATGCCGGCCGCACCGACCTGCCGCTGACCGAGGCGGGGGAGGCCGCAGCGCGTGCGCTCGCGCCGCGACTGGCCGGGCGGGAGTTCGTCGCCGTCTACAGCAGCCCGCTGACTCGCGCCGTGCGGACGGCTGAACTGGCGGGGCTGAGCGGTGCGGAAACCGACGCCGACCTGACCGAGTGGAACTACGGCCGCTACGAGGGGCTGACCGCCGAGCAGATCCAGGAGCTCAAGCCCGGCTGGGAGCTGTGGCGTGACGGCGTGGACGCGGGCGAGGACCTCGGGCACGTGACCGCGCGGGTCGACGCCTTCCTCGGCCGGGTCCGGCCGCTGCTGGACAAGGGTGACGTGGCCGTCGTCGCGCACGGCCATCTGTCACGCATCCTCGCCGCGCGCTGGCTCGGGCTCGACGCGCCGTCGGGCGCGCGACAGTTCGGGCACCCGCATCCGGGGACGATCAACACGCTGGGCTATGAGCACGGGCTGCCCGTCGTGCTCGGGTGGAACGTGCCGTAGCGGCGGCTGTCCACGTCCCGTCCGAGATGTATTACCGCCGTATCAAGCGACGTTCGCCCTGTTCGCGACCTCGCGGAGGCGTCCGTCGGCGGCGCGCTCGTTCCGCCGGATGATGGAGCGGCGGATCACGGTTCGCCATCGGCGGTTGGTTGTGTAGAGGTGTTCGGCCCGGGCCGGTCGGGGGTACGGCAGTCGGGCATGATCGGCCGGGTGAGCGCCCTCGTGAAGTCTTTCGTGGCGCCGGACGACGCGGCGGCCCTCACTCTCCGGACGGGGCCGGGACGGGCGTCCGAGACGCTTTCCCTCGGCAACTTCGATGCCGAAGAGGCCGTGGTCGAGTGGGAATGTCTCCTGGCCGACGGCGACTTCGACGAACTCGTCGCAGCCGGCGAGCCCCGCGTCGTCGCCGGCCAGGACGACGACGGGTGCGTCGTCTTCGCGCTCTCGACTCGGCTGTCCGCCGCCCTTGTGGACGCCGAGTACTCCGGGTTGCGGAATGCCGCCGCCGCGTGGGCCCGGCTGCGCGCGGACGACGGTGAGGACATCGACGTGGCGATCGCCGAGGCGATCGTGAGCGATCTGGCTGCCCTTGCGAGCAGCGCCGCACGCTGGAACCAGGGCGTCTACTGCCAGGTCGCGTAGGCGTCCGGAGACGGAGGGTGGCGGGTGCGGCTCGTGGTCCGGCCGGCCGAGGTCCACCGCCCGGATCCCGCGCCGATATCCGGACCAGTCCGGATCTTCCTGGGCCCGCCCGACGGGCAGGGGCCGACCCGTCGGGCGGGCCCCTTGTACAGGCAGGCATCGGCCGATGCTGATGCCGATGCCGGACCGGCGCGCGCCCCGTCAGCCGCGCTCGGAGGGCAGCGAGGGTTCCGGCCCCGGCCCCAGCGCCCGCACCACCGCGTCGATCGCGGCGGTCAGGCGGGCCCGGTCGTGGCCCGCGCGTTCGCGTACCCGCAGGCCGAGCACCGTGGTGAACAGCAGCTCCACGGAGGCGTCAAGGTCGAGATCGGCCGCGATCTCGCCTCGGTCGCGGCCCTCGGCCAGCAGGGACCGCAGCGCCTCCCGGGTGGCCTCGAAGGCCGCTTCGAGGCGCCGGTGGACCTGGTCGTCGGTGGTGCCGAGTTCGGTGGCCGTGTTCACCACGAAGCAGCCCCGGCCCGGTTCGCCGTCGGCCGGGCAGGTGATCAGCCAGCGCATCCACTCCCGCAGCGCCTCGCGCACCGGGCGGCCGTCCGCGTCCAGCCGCTGCCGGGCCTCGGCCGACTCGGTGGCCCGGTAGTGGTCGAGCGCGCGCAGGAAGAGCGTGTGCTTGTCGGTGAACGTCCGGTACAGGCTGCTGGAGGTGAGGCGCAGCTCGTCCCCCAGATCCCGCACCGACGTCGCGTGGTAACCGCGTCGCCAGAACAGTTCGGTCGCCGAGTCGACCGCGTTCTGCTCGTCGAAGAGTCGAGGGCGTGACATGTCTTCACCCTACCGAGGTTGTGGAGCGATCGCTCCCGTTGCTAGCGTCGAGTTTGGGAGCGCTCGCTCCCGAAGCCTTGAGGAGGCGCGGTGGCGACTGTGGAACAGACCCCGACCCCGGCCCAGACCCCGACCCCGGCGGAGGGCGCGGTGCCCGCGCGGGCGGACCGCTGGCCGGCGGTCGTCGCCGTGGCCCTGGGGACCTTCCTGCTGGTGACCGCCGAGCAGCTGCCGATCGGACTGCTGACCTCCGTGGGGTCGGCGCTGTCGGTCTCCGAGGGGACGGCGGGCCTGATGGTGACGGTGCCCGGCCTGGTCGCCGCGTTCTCGGCCCCCCTGGTCCCGATGCTCGTCGGCTCCCTGGACCGGCGTGCCCTGCTGTTAGGGCTGATGGCGCTGATGGCCGGCGCCAACGTGGGTACGGCCCTGGCCTCGGACTTCACCGTCCTCGTGGCCTCCCGGGTACTCGTCGGCGTGGCGATCGGCGGCTTCTGGGCGATCGCCGGCGGGCTGGCCGTCCGGCTCGTGGCCCCGCAGAACGTGCCGCGCGCCACCGCGATCGTCTTCGGCGGCGTCGGTGCCGCCAGCGTGCTCGGCGTTCCGCTCGGCACCCTGCTCGGCGAACTCACCGGCTGGCGCATCGCCTTCGCCTCGATGAGCGTTCTCGCTCTCGTCACGCTGGTCGCGCTGTTGGTCGTACTGCCGGGGCTGGCCGCCTCCCAGGCCATCCGGCCGCGACTGCTCGTGGAGCAACTCCGCAATCCGGGCGTACGGATCGGCATCCTCGCGACGACCCTGCTCGCTTTCGGCCATTTTTCCGCCTACACGTTCGTCAGCCCGGCCCTGCAACGGCTGTCGGGCATCGATCAGCGCTATGTGGGTCCGCTGCTGTTCGGCTTCGGCATCGCGGGCATGGCCGGCAACTTCGCCGCCGGCTCCGCGCTCTCCCGCCGGGTGTACCGCAGCGTGCTGACCATCGCCGTGGCCCTGGCGGTCGCGATGCCGCTCTTCCTGCTCCTGGGGCGGACGGGCATCGGCGGCACTCTGCTGCTGATCCTCTGGGGTCTCGCCTACGGCGGGGTCTCCGTCGCCCTGCAGACCTGGATGATCAAGGCCGCCCCGGACGCCGTGGAGGCGGCCTCCGCGCTGTGGGCGGCGGTCTTCAACCTGTCGATCGGCCTGGGCGCGCTGGTCGGCGGTGTCGTCGTCGACACGCTCGAACTCCAGGGCGTCCTGTGGCTCGGCGGTGCCTGCGCCCTCGTGGCCGCGCTGGTGATCCGGGGCGGCCGCTCGCTGAAGCACCTGCGGTGACGGTGACCGGGACGCGCGGGGTGGCCGGGCCGCTCGGGGTGTGCGTCGCGTAGGTGCTGCTCGCCCGGCCGAGGTGCGCCCGGCCGAGGTGAGCCCGTCCGAGGTGCGCCGGGCGGGCGTACGGCTCGGGCCCGGCACCCCCTCAGGGGCGCCGGGCCCGACCCGTACCAGATCCGTATCGGCTCCGTTCCGGCGCCAGCTTCGTACCGGCCGCGCATCGACCCGCACCGGCGCCGGCTCCGTGCCGGCCGCGAGCCGGCCCGTACCGGCTCTACAGCTTGCCGCGACGCCCGCGCAGCTGCTCCGCGACCGGCTTCAGCGACTCGTGGAGGCCGGTCAGCGCCTCGGGGCTGAGCTGTCCGATGAAGTGCTTGCGCACCGCCTCGACGTGGTGCGGCGCGACCTTCCGCATGGTCTCCATGCCGGCGTCGGTGAGCACCGCGAACAGCCCGCGACGGTCCGACTCGCAGTTCTCGCGGCGGACCAGTCCGGCGTTCTCCATCCGGGTGATCTGATGGGAGAGTCGGCTCTTGGACTGGAGGGTGGCGGTGGCGAGGTCGCTCATCCGCAGCCGCTGTTCCTCGGCCTCCGAGAGATTGACCAGGATCTCGTAGTCGTTCATCGTCAGGCCGAAGGGCTGGAGATCCTTCTCCAGCTGGTGCGTCAGCATTCGGTTGACGTCGAGAAACGTGCGCCAGGCGCACTGCTCGGCGTCGGTGAGCCAGGGGGTGGCCGTCTCGGTCTCCATGAATCGATTCTACCTAAGAAGTTGAATTCTGGACGAGTTTACGTGGGATCCGAGGAGATCCGCGAGGGCGGAACGACGCGTCACGCTCCGCAGAGTACCGCTCACAGCCCGAAGCGCCGCTGCAGATCCCCGAGCTGGCCGGGAAGACGCGGTCCCGAACCGTGACCGCCCTGGCCGGAACCCGGTGCCCCGCCGCCCTGCGCCCCGCCGCCCGGCGCGGACCCGGGCACTCCCGGCCCCGCCGCCGGATCCCCGATCGGCCGTTCCGCCAGCATCTGCTCCGAGGACTGGAGCAGCACCGTACCCGCCCCGACGAACTCGAACTGGTGCTCCTCGCCCGAGGTGCCCCCGAGCCCCGTGAGGGCCCGCACCCCGCCCAGCACCCCGGTCAGATACCCGTGGTCGTAGTGGTGGCAGGGGGAGGGGCAGTCCGCCCAGCCCACCAGGGCCTGCGGATCGACCCGCAGCGGCGGCTCCATGAACACCACCGGCCCGTTCGACGCCGCCACGAACTTCCCCGTCCCGATCAGCGTCACGAACCCCGGCACGATCGACTGCTTGAGCGCGAGCGTGGGCTGGTACGCGAGCAGATTGCCGGACCGGATCGTCAGATTGCCCTCGTCCAGGTCGTACGAGTTCACATCGAACGCCCGGTCCGCGAGCAGCATCTTCCCGCTGCCCTCGGCCACCACCCAGTCGCTCGCGTGCAGCGGCGAGTGGAAGGACGTCCGCACCAGCCGGTCGAGCGGGCCGTGGCCGATCCCGTGGAACTCGATCCGCCCGTAGTAGGCGATCATCTTGCCCTTCTGGAGGAACCACGGCGAGCCTTTCAGCTCCACACAGAAGGTGTACGAGTCGACGTTGTCGTCCACCGGCAGCGTCGTCGGATCGTGGATCACGGGACCGGTCACAGCTTCTCCTCCGACGCCTGCACGAACACCGCACCGCTCCCGCTCAGCTCCAGCTGGAACGCCTCGCCCGAGCCCCGCCCCACCATCTCCCGCCAGCCGAGCGCGGTGGACAGCTTGTTGCGGACCTCGCCGTGGTGCGCCACGTACGCCTGCGGATCCACGTGCACCGGGCGGTCCGGGGTGATCGGCAGCTCCATCACCCCGCCGTGCGCCATCACGGCCACCGAGCCGTGCCCGCGCAGCGTGGTGGTGAACAGGCCCTGCCCGGTCACCTGGCCGCGTACCAGCCCCATCACCCCGCCCTGCGAGCCGAGGAACATCGTGCCCTGCTCCAGGGTGCCGTCGAAGGCGAGCAGCCGGTCCGCCTCCACGTACAGGGTGTCCCCGGCCAGCTCGACGACCTGGATGTGATGGCCGCCGTGCCCGAACATCACGGTGCCGTCGCCCTCCACCGTCATCAGCGGGGTCGCCTCGCCGGCCACCCGGCGGCCGATCATCGACATCACCCCGCCCTGGCCGCCGGTGATATTCGGCGTGAAAGTGACGTCGCCGCGGTACGCCAGCATCGCCCCGCGCTGGCTGAAGAGCCGCTGCCCAGGGACCAGGCGGGCCTCGATCATCTTGGAGTTGATCTCCCGGAACGGCATCAGAGATCGCCCCCGACCGTCCGGCGCTCGCTCGGCTGCACGTACACGAGCCCGTCCCCCTCGAACCGGATCTGGAACGCCTCGCCGCCGCCCTCGCCCATGAACGTGCGGAAGGTCACGCCGGACTGGAAGTGCTGCTGGAGGTTTCCCTGGTGCGCGATGTACGCGCCGGGGTCGACGCACAGCGGGTACTGCGGGGTCACCCGCAGCACCACGGCCGCCCCGTCGGACAGCAGGGCCGCCTGGCCCGTGCCCTCCACGGTCGTGGTGAACAGGCCGTTGCCGGACGCGCTGCCGCGCAGCCCGGTGAAGCTGGTGCCCGTACGCAGCCCGGCCTCGGTGCACAGCAGATTGCTCGCCTCGACGAACAGCTTCTCGCCGGTCAGCCGGACCAGGTTGATCTCGGTGGCCCGGTCGGCGAACCAGCAGGTTCCCTGGCCGCTGACCTCCATCACCTCCATCTGCTCTCCGGTGAGTCTGCGGGTCACCATGCCGCGCAGACCGTCACCGCCGCCGGTCATCTTCTTGAAGGACATCCGGCCGTCGTACGCGACCATCGAGCCGTTCTTCGCCTTCACGGCGTCCCCGGTCAAGGTCACGGCGAGCACTCGGCTGCCCTGGAGTCGGAACGTAGCCACGAAAGGGGACGTTACTGGGCACCCCCGGCCCGGGGACAGAGGTGCCGCCGTGCACAATGGACAGGCCCTTGTGCATCCGTTCACAAGATCGACCGAAGGTGACTCCTGCCATGGACATCAAGACCGCCTCCGCCCTGCACCGGCTCCGACTCGTCTCCGCCCCGGAGGCCGTCTCGTTCCTGCTGCTCCTGGTCTGCTCGGTGCTCAAGCGCACCACGGACTTCAACGCGGTGCCGGTGATGGGCGCGGTCCACGGCGTGCTCTTCGTCCTGTACGTGCTCTTCTGGCTGGACGCCTGGAACCGCGCCAAGTGGAGCTTCGGCCAGGCCGCCGGCTACTTCGTCCTGTCGGTGCTGCCCACCGGCGGTTTCTTCGCGGAGCGCAAGCTGAAGCGCGAGGCCGAGGCCGCGGTCATCGCCTCCCGCGCGCGCCGCGAGGGTGTCGTCAACGTCTGATCTCGCTGGGGCCGGGAGGCCGGGAGCCGGGCCGTCTGGCCACTCCGGCCCGGTCACGCCCACGCCCACGAAGGGGCGCCGCCATGTGCGGCGCCCCTTCGTCGTATCCGCCCCTGCCCAGGTCGCCCACCCCCGCCTGCGCCGCATCCACCCGGAAGAGATGTTCCGGAAAGGTCTTGAGCGACTGCTCAAAACGCGCTAGCTTCTCCATGGCCGCCGGATTGAGCGGTCGCTCAACTCGGGGGAGGGGGCAGAGTCTTGGGGCTCTATGTCGAGGCGTGCGTCCGTACGGACCTGGAGACGCTCTGGAAGCGGACCCAGGACCCGGCGGAGCACCAGCGATGGGATCTGCGGTTCACCGAGATCTCGTATCTGCCGGCCGAGTCCGCCGACCCGGCCGGGTCGACCGAGTCGAGCGAGCCGACTGATTCGAGCGATTCAAGCGATTCGAACGAGTCGAGCGTTTCGATCGAAGCGGCCGAATCGGCAGCACCGGGTGGACCGGGTGGACCGGACGGGCGGGGCGCGGAGGGGGCGCCCCGGCGGTTCCGGTATGCCACGCGGGTGCTGCCCTTCCTGGTCGTCGCCGGCACCGGCGTCTCCGCGGGGGAGCGCCGCCGGGCCGGCGGCGACCGGGTGTCGGCACTCCGGTTCGCCTCGCCGCACCCGCTGTCCCTGCTCGCCGAGGGCAGCGGGTACTGGCGTTACGTCCCCGGCGTGGACCCGGCCGAGGGCATCCGGTTCCTCACCGGATACGACTACCGGCCGCGCTGGGGGCGCTTCGGCCGGCTCGCCGACCAGCTGGTCTTCCGGCCGCTGATGGGCTGGGCGACCGCCTGGTCCTTCGACCGGCTGCGGCTGTGGTGCGAGCACGGGATCACCCCGGAACGTTCCCGTACCCACTGGCAGCTCGAACTCGCCGCCCGCGCCGGGCTCGTGGCGCTCGGTGCCGCCATCCACCCCGAGGCCCTGCTGCTCGCCGCCGTGGCCGCCGTCCTGCTGCCGCCGTCGCCCAGGACTCCCGCCGCCCGCCGCTGTCTGCGCGTCCCGCCGGGCCGCTCGCGTGACCGGGCGCCCCGCCTTCTCGCCACCCTGGAGCAGTCATGACGTCGATCTTCCGCACCGCCATGGGCGAGGACGCCTTCGCGCGGCTGCACCCCGAGCTCCAGCGGCGCTTCTCCGTCGGGCTCGCGAGCGGCGAGATGTGCGTGGGGCGCGGGGCGATGGACCGGATCTGGCACGGCAGGGGCCTGACCCGGCACCTGGTGCGGCCGTTCCTCGCGGTCGGCGGCACCCGGAACATCCTGCTGCCGCGCACCGGCCGCCAGGTGCCCTTCACCATAGAGAACGTGCCCTACCTCGACTCGTACGGCCGGGAGACCGTCACCTTCGTCCGCACCTTCCGACTGCCCGGCGGGCCCCGCCGGTTCGATGCGACGATGGTGAACGGCCCTACGGGCGGCCGGATCGTGGACTACCTCGGCACCCATCAGCATCTCGCCAGCGAACTCCAGCTCTCCGCCGAGCCCGACGGCTCGTTGCTCATCCGCTCCGGCGAACACCGGTTCAGGGAAGGGCCGGTGGACGTACGGGTGCCCGAACTCATCGGCGGCGACGCCGAGGTGCGCGAGTCCTTCGACGAGCGCGCCGGGCGCTTCCGGATCAGCGTCCGGGTCGTCAACCGTTACATCGGCCCGCTGTTCGGCTACGAGGGATCCTTCACGGCCGCGTACGCCCGGGTCCGCGACTGCGGCGTCCGGCCCGGTCTGCGCCCGGTGCGCGAGGAGGCGCGCGCGTGACCACCGACGAGACCCGCCGCAAGCTGCTCGAAGGCGCCCTGAAGGTGCTCGTCGAGCAGGGCATCGCGAAGACCTCGGCCCGCGCGGTGGCCGCCGCCGCCGGGGTGAACCAGGCGCTGGTCTTCTATCACTTCGGTTCGATGGACGAACTCCTCGCCGCCGCCTGCCGGTTCGGCTCCGAACAGCGGGTCGCCCGGTACCGCGAGCAGATGAGCGAGGTCGCCACCCTGTCCGAGCTGCTCGCCCTCGGCCGCGCGCTGCACGAGCAGGAGCGGGAGGCCGGCCATGTCGCCGTCCTCGGCCAGCTGCTCGCCGGCGCGCAGACGCACCCCAAGCTCGGCCCCGCCACGGCCGCCGGCCTCGACCTGTGGATCGAGGAGATCGAGACGGTGCTGCGCCGGCTGCTCGCCGACGGCCCGCTCGACGGGGCGGTGGACCCGGCCGGGCTCGCCCGGACGGTCGCGGCCTCCTTCGTCGGGATGGAGCTGTACGAGGCGGTCGACCCGGCGGGCGCGGGCGCCGCCCTCGACGCGCTCGAACAGCTGGCCGGTCTCCTCGCGGCCCTGGAGGAGCTGAGCCCGGTCGCCCGCGGGGCCGTCCGGTACACGCTGCGCCGGAAGGGCCTCGTACCCCGTCAGGCACCGGGGCGGCCGCCCTCCGTACGCGCCGGACTCACGGACCCCGGCCCCGGCACCGGATCCGATCCTGGCCCCGGATCCGGCCTCACGCGGCCCGACCCGGCCTGACGCGGCCCCGATCCGGCCCCGCACGGTCCCGATCCGGCCCCGCACGGTCCCGATCCAGCCCGACCCCGACCCCGACCCCGACCCCGACCCCGACCCCGACCCCGGCCCCCGATCCGACCCGCACAGCCTGACGCCGCCCGATCCCGAAGGCAGACCCCCCCCGAACCACTCGCACGGACAGTCTCCAGTCGACACGCCGACAGATCTCCACTTTTGTGGGGATATCGGCACGTTCGACAATCCCTGGAGGCACCCGTGCGGCCGGGACACTACGACTACGACACCCACAGCCGACTCGCAGGCCCGCTCACCGAACCCGAGCCCGCGCCCGGATCCCCCCACGGGGGCTACCAGGTGCGGTACCGGAGCCTGCTGTCGAAGGAGCCGCACCGCATACGCGCCGTCCTGCTCATGGGGTGCGCCCCCCTGCTGTCGGCGCTCCTGCTGTTCTACCTCGTCTGGCCCAGCCACTGGACCGTCCGCGAGGGCGACGAGGCCTGGCGGATCCCGTACGACACCGTGATGCTCGTCGCGATCGGACTCATCTGCTTCTTCATGCTGGTGAACGTCACCTCGATCGCGCACGCCACCCTCGTCGCCCGCGACCCGATACCCGTCCACCCCGAGCCCGGCACCAGGGTCGCGTTCCTCACCACCTACGTGCCCGGCAAGGAACCGCTCGGCATGGTCCGCGCCACCCTCGAAGGCGCCGTCCAGCTGCGGCACGACGGCCCCCTCGACATCTGGCTGCTCGACGAGGGCGACGACCCCGCCGCCCGGGCCCTCTGCGAAGAACTGGGCGTACGGCACTTCACCCGCTCCGGCGTCCCCGAGTGGAACCGCCCCAAGGGCACCCACAAGGCCCGCACCAAGCACGGCAACTACAACGCCTGGCTCGCGATGCACGGCCGCGCCTACGACTTCTTCGCCTCCGTCGACACCGACCACGTCCCGCTTCCCAACTTCCTGGAGCGGATGCTCGGTTACTTCCGCGACCCCGACGTCGCCTTCGTCGTCGGACCGCAGGTGTACGGCAACTACAAGGCGGGCGTCACCAAGGCCGCCGAGTCGCAGCAGTTCCTCTTCCACGCGCTCATCCAGCGCGCCGGGAACCGCTACCGGGCCCCCATGTTCGTCGGCACCAACAACGTCGTCCGGGTCAAGGCCCTGCTCCAGATAGGCGGCCTGGTCGACTCCGTCACCGAGGACATGGCCACCGGCTTCGAGCTGCACCGCCGCCGCAACCCGGTCACCGGCCACCACTGGCGCTCGGTCTACACCCCCGACGTACTCGCCGTGGGGGAGGGGCCGGCCTCCTGGACCGACTTCTTCACCCAGCAGCTGCGCTGGTCCCGGGGCACGTACGAGACGCTCCTGCGGCAGTACTGGAAGGCCCCCTTCCGCACCCCGCCCGGCCGGCTCCTCAACTACACGCTCATGCTCGTCTACTACCCCATGACCGCCGTGAACTGGCTGCTCGGCATCCTGTCCTGCGTGCTGTTCCTCTGGCTCGGCGCCTCCGGCACCCAGGTCTCCTCCGCGGTCTGGCTGATGATCTACAGCGACGCCGTCGCCCTGCAGGTCGGCGCCTATCTGTGGAACCGCCGCCACAACGTCTCGCCCCACGAGCCCGAGGGCTCCGGCGGTCTGGCCGGCATGGTGATGTCCGCGCTGTGCGCGCCGATCTACCTGATGTCGTTCGGCTCGGCGCTCCTGCGCACCCGCGGCCGCTTCGTCGTCACCCCCAAGGGCGGCGAGGCCAGCCCCGACCGGCTCGCGACCTTCCGCGTCCACCTCTTCTGGGCGGCGGTCCTGGCCGCGTCCCTGGTCGCCTCCGTCGTCCTCGACCACAGCCACGCGGCCATGCGCACCTGGGCGGTGCTCGCTCTCGTCATCGCGCTCGCCCCGGTCGGGGTGTGGACCGCCGACCGGACGCGCGGCCGCTACCGCCTCCAGATCCTCACCGAGGGCCGCCTCCAGATACGGGTCCGCGCCCTCGCCTCCGCCCGGAGCCGGGCCGAGCACGGCGAGGAGACCACCAGTACCACCACCACCGCCGCCCGCGGCGGCGCCCGCCCCACCCCCACGCCCGCCGCGGCCCCCACGACGACCGGAGGGAACTGAACCATGGCCTACCGGCCGTCCGCGCAATTCAAGAAGACGCTGCTCGGCAGCGGAGCCGTGCTCGTCCTCGCCGCCCTCAACGCCCCGGCCGCCGTGTCCTTCGCGACCGACAAGTACCACGCGTACAAGATCGCCCAGCCGGGCTACCAGAAGAAGTACGGCTCCTGGGCCCTGGTCGACGTACCCGGCCAGTACCGGGTCAACGCGATCCACGCCGCCCTCCTGCACACCGGCAAGGTGCTGCTCGTCGCGGGCTCCGGGAACAACCAGAAGAAGTTCGACGCCGGCACCTTCGAGACCGTCCTGTGGGACCCGGCGAAGAACACGTTCAAGAAGATCCCCACCCCCGAGGACTTCTTCTGCTCCGGCCACACCCAGCTCCCCGACGGCCGGCTCCTCGTCGCCGGCGGCACCGCCCGCTACGAGGTCCTGGACGGCGAGGTGAAGAAGGCCGGCGGCGCGATGCGGGTGAAGAACGAGAGCCCCGACAAGGCCGTCACCCTCAAGAAGGGCACGGTCTTCCGCTCCCCGTCCGGGGTCGAGTACGTCTCGAAGTTCGACGTCACCGTCCCGAAGGCGAAGCGCGAGTTCGAGATCTCATACTTCAAGAGCGGCCAGATGAAGCCGTGGAAGACCAAGGTGACCGCGGCGGAGCAGCGGGTCTTCGTCGAGGCCGTCAAAGAGGGCCCGCAGGCGCTGACCACCGAGGCCGCGCAGTACGAGATCGAGGGGCTGAAGGGCACCGACGCCGACAACGTCTACGGTCTCGCGCAGAAGATCACCACCGAGAAGCAGGACTTCCAGGGCATCAAGGCGGCGTACGAGTTCGACCCGAAGGCCGAGAAGTACGTCCCGGTCGCGCCCATGAAGAACGCCCGCTGGTACCCGACGCTCGTCACCCTCGACGACGGCAAGGTGCTCGCCGTCTCCGGGCTCAACGACGTCGGCGACGTCGTCCCCGGCGACAACGAGATCTACGACCCCGCCACCAAGAAGTGGTCCAAGGGCCCCTTCCGCTACTTCCCGACCTACCCCGCGCTCTTCCTCACCAAGGGCGGCAAGCTCCTCTACACCGGCTCCAACGCCGGGTACGGGCCGGCCGAGAAGGGCCGCGAGCCGGGCCTGTGGGACCTGAAGAAGAACTCCTTCACCAAGCTCCCCGGCCTCACCCACCCCGACCAGCTGGAGACCTCCGCCTCCGTCCTGCTGCCGCCCGCGCAGAAGCAGCGGCTGATGGTCCTCGGCGGCGGCGGGGTCGGCGAGTCGGCCGCCTCCACCCCCCGTACGTCGATCATCGACCTGTCCAAGGACAACCCGTCCTTCAGCGACGGACCCGCCCTGCCGCAGGGCACCCGCTACCTCGGCAGCGTGCTCCTGCCCGACGACACCGTCTTCACCACCGGCGGCTCGCGCGACTACCGGGGGCGCGGCGCCAGCGACATCCTGCAGGCGCAGTTCTACGACCCGAAGAGCAACAGCTTCGCCGAGGCCGCCGAGCCGACCGTCGGCCGGAACTACCACTCCGAGGCGCTGCTGCTGCCCGACGGCCGGGTCGCCACCTTCGGCTCCGACCCGCTCTACGGCGACGCCGACAACACCAAGCTCGGCGCCTTCGAGCAGCGCATCGAGGTCTTCACCCCGCCGTCCCTGCACCGGGCGGGCGGCGACCGGCCGGTCCTCGGCGCGGGACCCGAGCAGCCCGACAAGAACGGCGCGGTCGGCTACCGGGCCACGGCCAAGGACCTGGACCGGATCGTCCAGGCCCGGCTGATGCGGCCGAGCGCCGTCACTCATACGACGGACGTCGAACAGCGCTCGGTGGAGCTGGCGATGGCCAAGGACAAGGGCTCCGGGACCGTCTCGGTGACGATCCCGAAGGACCGCACGCTGGTGCCGCCCGGCTGGTACATGCTGTTCGTGACGGACTCCGACGGCATCTCGTCGCAGGCGAAGTGGGTGCAGGTGTCCTGACATCCCGGCCGTCGTTTCGTGGCGCGGTTCGGCCAGGCCCGGCCCGGTCCTGAGAGGTCAGGGCCGGGCCGAGTCATGTCCGTGTCGTACGGGGCCGGTCCGTGTCGTACGGGGCCGGTCCGCGTCGTACGGGTCCGGGCGTACGGGTCCGGGCGTACGGGCCGAGGCCGGTACGTACGACGGCCACCCCGCACCCCGCACCCCGCACCCCGCACCCCGCACCCCGCACCCCGCACCCTGGCCCCGGTCAGGCCCTGGCGCGGCGCGCGAGCCCCAGCGCGTAGTCGGGCCACCAGGTTCCGGCGGGCGGGCCGCCCCGGCAGGTGCCGTCCGAGTCGCCGGGCGTCTTGATCCACAGATACGCGTCGACCAGCTCGTCCCCGGTCCGGTCGGTCGGCGGGGTGCCGAGCGCCCGGCCCGGCGGGTTGCACCACTCCTCCGCCCGGTCGCCGTGCAGCGGGCCGTTGCCGTTGCGGCTGGTGTCGATCGTGAAGTGGGCCCCGCCGAGCAGCCGGGACACCGACGTGCCGAACCGCCGTACCGCATCGTCGGTCTGGAAGTTCGAAACATTGAGCGCGAAGCCGTCGGCCCGCGCGACCCCGGCCCGGCGCAGCGGCTCCACGAGCTTGGCCGGGGCATCGATCCAGGCCGGGTTGCCCGCGTCGATGTAGACCCGGGTGTGCGGCTGCTTCTTGAACCGCTCGACCGCGCCGGCCAGCAGCCCGAGCCGCTCCTCCTCGTGCTCGGCCGGGGTGCAGCCGTCCACCAGGTGGGCCACCGCGTCCGGCTCCAGGATCACGATCGCGGGCGTGTCGCCGATGGCGCCGGCGAAGGAGTCCACCCAGTTCCGGTAGGTCTGCGCGTCGTGTGCCCCGCCCGCCGAGTAGCGGCCGCAGTCGCGGTGCGGGATGTCGTACGCGACGAAGAGCGCGGTCCGGCCCTTGGCGGCGGCGCCCCGTACCACCCGGGTGACGTCCGGGGCCGGATCGCCGTCGGACGGCCAGTCCGCCATCGGCCGGTCCGCGATCCGCCGCATCAGCCGGGCGTCCTCGGCGCGGCCCTGGGTCTCGTACGTCCGGACCTGGTGGGCCGCGTCGCTTTCCGGGTCGACCCAGAAGGGCGAGGCGGCGGCCGGGGGCGGGGCCTCGCCGCGCGAGGCGGTCGTCCGCTCGGGGGAGCCCGGTCCGCCGTCACCGCAGCCGGTGAGCAGCAGGGCGGCGACCGCGGCGAGCGTCGCGAGATGGCCGGCGGGGCGACGGGCGGGGCGACGGGAGGGGCGACGGGAGGACAGGCGCGCGGCGGAGAGCCGGGCGGCGGCGGTGCGGCGGGACATCCGGCCCCCAGGGTCGGGACGAGGAGAACGACGGGGAGGGGCGGGGAGCCGGTGCGGGCGCGGGAGCGGGGCGCCGGGTGGCGGCACCCTGCGGCAGAGCGGGCCCTATCGTGACATAACGGTCAGTCGGTATCCGGCTGCGACACCGCGAGCGCGATGCCCAGCGGGGTCCGCTCGTACAGCACCTGGTGCCCGTACCGCCGCGAGGTCAGCAGTCCCGCCCCGCGCAGCACCGACAGATGCGCCGACACGCTCGACGGCGCGAGCCCCAGCCGGTGCGCGAGCGCCGAGGTCCCGGCGGGTTCGTCGAGCGCGCACAGCACCTCGGCGCGGGCCCGCCCGAGCAGCCGGGCGAGCGCCTGGGGGGTGCGCTCGCGGGCCTCGGTCCACAGCCCGCCGACGCCCCGCACCGGATAGACGACGGTCGGCTGCCACGGCGGGTCGAAGCCGCTGATCACATCCGGCCAGGTGAACACGGACGGCATCAGGACGAGCCCCCGCCCCTCCAGCGCCCGGACGTGCTCGGTCCCGGAGGCGACGGTCAGCGTCGCCGTCGTCTCCGTCCAGCCGAACGACGGGTGCAGCTCCGTCAGCAGCCGCTCCAGACCGCCCTCGGCCAGCCGCCGCGAGTGGTACGCCAGATCGGCTTCGAGCAGCGCCCGCAGCCTCGGCCACTCCGGCGCGACCAGCGCCTCCCAGGTCTCTTCGAGCAGATCCGCCAGCCGGAGCACCGCCCCCGCCGGATCCGCCAGCAGCCGGCGCCCCTCGGCCGTCCCGGCCGCGCCCGGCGTCTCGGCCAGCGCCCGCGCGAAGTCGTCCGCCGCGAGCGCCGGAGGCGTGTCCCGTACGGCGGCGATCTCGTCCTCGAACGTGGCCGCGGGCCCGATCGGCGGCGGATAGAGGAAGTCCGGGCTGTGGCCCCGGGCCGGCATCAGCAGATGCAGCGGCGCCAGATCGAGCCCGCGTGCCCGGTGCGCGATCCGCCGTAGCCAGGGCAGGTGGTAGACCTGCTGACGCGGCCGGGCCAGCACCCGTACCGCGCTGTGCGTCTCCCACAGCGGGGAGATCGCGAACCGGATGCGCAGCGGGTCGCCCTCCCCGAAGTGCAGGTGGTACGGCATATGCCCGGCCCTTCACTCGCCCGCCGTCGACGTTTCGGCCGGGGTCGGCTTTCGCCCGCTGTCGCCGACTTTCGGTCGCCGCCGACTCTCGCCCGCTGTCGCCGACTTTCGGTCGCTGCCAGCTCTCGCCCGTCGCCAACTTTCGGCCAGGGCCGAAAGTCTAGGCCCGGCACCCCCGCGCCCCGCACGCTGCGGACATGCCCACCACCCAGGCGCCCGGCTACCGGGCGGTCTTCGCCGTGCGCGAGTTCCGGTTCGTCTTCACCGCGCACCTCTTCTCGCTGCTCGGCGTCGTCGTCAGCGAACTCGCCCTCACCGTCCTCGTCTACGACCTGACCCGCTCGCCCCTGCTCTCCTCGCTCACCTTCGCCCTCGGCTTCCTGCCGTACCTGCTCGGCGGCACCCTGCTCGCCGGATTCGCCGACCGCTTCCCGCCCCGCCGGGTGCTCGTGGTGTGCGACCTCGTCTGCGCCGGCTGCGTCGCCCTGATGGTGCTGCCCACCACCCCGGTCGCCGCACTGCTCGTGCTGCGCTGCGCGGTCGCCGCCGTGGCCCCCGTCTTCCAGGGCACCCGGCTCGCGACCCTCGCCGACATCCTCGGCGAGGGCGAACTGTTCGTCCTCGGCCGCTCGCTGCTGCGGATCCTCTCGCAGAGCGCCCTGCTCGCGGGCTTCGGCGCCGGCGGACTGCTGCTCACCGCCGTCACCCCGCGCGGCGCCATGGCCGTGACCGCCGCCACCTTCCTCGCCTCGGCGGCTCTGCTGCGCTGCGGCACCGCCCGCCGCCCGGCCCGCGCCGCCGCCACTGCTACCGCCACCGCCACCGCCACGGGAGGCCGGCGCGAGGGCGTCGGCGCCACCTGGGGTGTGCTGCGCGACCGGCGGATCCGGGCGCTGATGCTGCTGTTCTGGGTGCCGCCGATGTTCGCCGTCGTCCCCGAGGCGCTGGCCGCCCCGTACGCCGACCGGATCGGTGCCTCCAGCGCCGCCCTCGGCCTGCTGATGTGCGCGATGCCCGTCGGTACCGTCCTCGGCGAACTCCTCGCGGGCTCCGCGCTCTCCGCCGCCACCCGCGCCCGCCTGGTGCTCCCGCTCCTCCTCGCCTCCTTCCCGCCCTTCCTCCTCTACGCCCTGCGCCCGGGCCTCGTCCTCGCGGCCGCCGCGCTCTTCCTGGCCGGCGCGGCCGGCGCGTACACCCTCGGGCTCGACGCCTGGTTCGTCGACGCCGTCCCGGAGGAGCGGCGCGGCCGGGCCATGACCCTGATGTCGGCGGGCATGATGACCGTCCAGGGCCTCGGCATGGCGGGCGCGGGCCTGGTCGCCGAGTTCGTCCCCGTCCACGCGGTGGTCGCGGGCGCCGGGGCGCTCGCCACCCTCGTCCTGGCCGTGCTCGCCCTGGAGGTACGGGCCAGCGCCCCGCGCCCTTCGGGCGGGCGTGGTTCGGACGGGCGCCCTTCGGGCGGGCGTGGTTCGGACGGGCGTGCGTCGGCCGTATCCGCGACCGAAAGGCGAGACACGGCCGAGCGCCCCGTGGCCAGTGGATAAGGTCGACGGGTGCCGAAGCCCCTCAGTCTCTCGTTCGACCCCATCGCCCGCGCCGACGAACTCTGGCAGAAGCGCTGGGGCCCGGTCCCCGCGATGGCCGCGATCACCTCGATCATGCGCGCCCAGCAGATCCTGCTCGCCGAGGTGGACGCCGTGGTCAAACCGTACGGACTGACCTTCGCCCGCTACGAGGCGCTGGTGCTGCTCACCTTCTCCAAGGCGGGCGAACTGCCGATGTCCAAGATCGGCGAACGGCTGATGGTCCACCCGACCTCCGTGACGAACACGGTGGACCGCCTGGTCAAGGCCGGTCTGGTCGACAAGCGCCCCAACCCCAACGACGGCCGCGGCACCCTCGCCTCCATCACGGCCAAGGGCCGCGAGGTCGTCGAGGCCGCCACCCGCGACCTCATGGACATGGACTTCGGGCTCGGCGCGTACGACTCCGAGGAATGCGCCGAGATCTTCGCGACCCTGCGCCCGCTGCGGGTCGCGGCCGGGGACTTCGAGGAGTCCTGAAGAGGTCCTGACACGGCCCCGAAGAGGTCCTGGCACGGCCCTGAAGCGGCCCCGAAGCGGTCCTGAAGCGGTCCTGGCACCGCTCTGACGCGGCCCTGACACGGTCTTGACACGGACGTGCCGAAAGGGGGCCCGTGCGAAGATCGCCCCCCTCTGCCGTTACGCTCGAAGCCATGAAATCCAGCGTGCTGACCCGCTACCGCGTCATGGCGTACGTGACCGCGGTCATGCTCCTCATCCTGTGCGGGTGCATGGTCGCCAAGTACGGCTTCGACACCGGCGAGGACCTGACCTTCGCGGTCTCCCAGGCCCATGGCGTCCTCTACATCATCTATCTGATCTTCGCCTTCGACCTGGGCTCCAAGGCCAAGTGGCCGTTCGGGAAGCTGCTGTGGGTGCTGCTCTCGGGCACCATCCCCACGGCCGCCTTCTTCGTCGAGCGCAAGGTCGTCCGCGAGACGCTCCCGCTGGTGAGCGGCGCGCAGCCGGCGGCCGCGGCCAAGGCGTAACGGGCAGCTCTCCGGCTCTCCGCGGGCCCCCGCCGGTCAGGACACCGTCCGACCGGCCGGGGCCTTCGTCATGCCCGGAGCCGGGGGCCGTCACCGCGCGGGGGCGTCGTCCGTATGCCGAGGAGATGCCCCCGGGCCAGGGAGTCATCCCCGCGCCGGGGTGCTGTCCCGTACCGGGTGCTGTCCGGGTGTCGGAGGGCTCACCCGCACCCCTTCTCCAGAGCGGCGAGGTAGCTGCGCATGAGGTGGTCCCGGATCCCCTCCCCGTCCGGGGAGAAGGCGGCGGTGCCCAGCCCCTTGGCGCGGTCGGCCAGCCCGCCGATCAGGCCGTTCTTCTCGCTGACGTGCCCGGCGGAGTCGATGTGGTGCAGGGTCGCCACATGGGTGAAGGCGGGCTCGGGAGGCAGTTGGGGGACGATGTCGTTGCCGTGGACGAAGCGATGGGTACGGCCGTGGAGCCCCTTGTCGTAGGCGGCGGCCAGCAGCCGGTCGCAGGTGCGGGGCTGCCCGAAGGTGTAGACGCCGTCGGCCGCCAGATGGGGGTCCTCCAGATCCAGCCGGGCGGCCACGAGCATGGCGAGGGCGCCGCCGAGGCTGTGCCCGGTGAACCACACGCTCTGGCCGTCGGTGCGCAGGTCCGCGATGGTCTTGGCGACATCGGGATAGACGGATTCCAGGGCCTCCGCGAACCCGTAGTGCACGAACCCGGTCCGGGCCGGCCCCGGCCAGGGCGGCGTGCTCGCGTCGGTGAGCCAGTCGCGTAGTTGCGCGGGTTCGGTTCCCCGGAAGGCGGTGACGATCATCCGGTCGCCCGCCATGGTGTACGCCTGGGTGTCCTGGAGCGGGAACGGCGGGGTGAACCGCGTCTGGTGGTGCCGCACCGTGTCGAAACCCCAGTCGTGGGCCTGCGCGTCGATGGTGGCGTCGTCCTTGTAGGCCAGGTCCGAGGCCCTGGCCAGGCTGTAGGCGTGCGGGAGGGTGTAGTCGACGGCGTCCTGGTCGAAGGTGGTGGGAACGGCCACGGGGTACTCCTGTCGAGCCGCGATGGGGACGGTGGGTGATCGCATGGCGACCACGAGTGAAGCTAACCCGCGTCGATCCGCCGGGCGACCGGACGCGACCCGCCGCCATGGACGGGTTCGCGCCGCTCCGACGCGCGGTCGGCCATCGACTTTTACTAGGACGTCCTAGTAAATTCGTAGGTATGGACGCTGACGCGATCGAGGAAGGCCGCCGTCGCTGGCAGGCCCGTTACGACAAGGCCCGCAAGCGCGACGCCGACTTCACCACGCTCTCCGGGGACGACGTGGACCCCGTCTACGGGCCGAGGCCCGGCGACGCGTACGAGGGGTTCGAGCGCATCGGCTGGCCGGGCGAGTACCCCTTCACCCGGGGCCTGTACCCGACCGGCTACCGGGGCCGCACCTGGACCATCCGCCAGTTCGCGGGCTTCGGCAACGCCGAGCAGACCAACGAGCGCTACAAGATGATCCTCGCCGCCGGCGGCGGCGGGCTCTCGGTCGCCTTCGACATGCCGACCCTGATGGGCCGCGACTCCGACGACCCGCGCTCGCTCGGCGAGGTCGGCCACTGCGGTGTCGCCATCGACTCCGCCGCCGACATGGAGGTCCTCTTCAAGGACATCCCGCTCGGCGACGTCACCACCTCGATGACGATCTCCGGCCCGGCCGTCCCGGCCTTCTGCATGTACCTGGTCGCCGCCGAGCGCCAGGGCGTCGACCCGGGCGTCCTCAACGGCACGCTCCAGACCGACATCTTCAAGGAGTACATCGCGCAGAAGGAGTGGCTCTTCGAGCCCGAGCCCCATCTGCGCCTGATCGGCGACCTGATGGAGCACTGCGCGGCCAACATCCCCGCGTACAAGCCGCTCTCGGTCTCCGGCTACCACATCCGCGAGGCCGGCTCGACGGCCGCGCAGGAGCTGGCGTACACCCTCGCCGACGGCTTCGGCTACGTCGAACTGGGCCTGTCCCGCGGCCTCGACGTGGACGTCTTCGCCCCCGGCCTCTCCTTCTTCTTCGACGCGCACCTCGACTTCTTCGAGGAGATCGCCAAGTTCCGTGCCGCCCGCCGCATTTGGGCCCGCTGGATGAAGGAGGTCTACGGCGCGAAGACCGACAAGGCGCAGTGGCTCCGCTTCCACACCCAGACCGCCGGTGTCTCGCTCACCGCGCAGCAGCCGTACAACAACGTCGTCCGCACGGCCGTCGAGGCCCTCGCGGCCGTCCTCGGCGGCACCAACTCGCTCCACACCAACGCCCTCGACGAGACCCTCGCACTGCCCAGCGAGCAGGCCGCCGAGATCGCGCTGCGCACCCAGCAGGTGCTGATGGAGGAGACCGGCGTCGCCAACGTGGCCGACCCGCTGGGCGGTTCCTGGTACGTCGAGCAGCTCACCGACCGCATCGAGGCCGACGCCGAGAAGATCTTCGAGCAGATCCGGGAGCGCGGTCTGCGCGCCCACCCGGATGGCAAGCACCCGATCGGCCCGATCACCTCCGGCATCCTGCGCGGCATCGAGGACGGCTGGTTCACCGGCGAGATCGCCGAGTCCGCCTTCCGCTACCAGCAGTCCCTGGAGAAGGGCGACAAGCGCGTCGTCGGCGTCAACGCCCACCACGGCTCCGTCACCGGCGACCTGGAGATCCTGCGGGTCAGCCACGAGGTCGAGTGGGAGCAGGTCCGCGTCCTCGGCGACCGCAAGGACCGCCGCGACGACGCCGCGGTCCGCACGGCCCTCGACGCGATGCTGACGGCGGCCCGCGACGGCTCCAACATGATCGCCCCGATGCTGGACGCGGTCCGCGCGGAGGCGACCCTGGGCGAGATCTGCGACGCCCTGCGCGACGAGTGGGGCACGTACACGGAGCCGGCGGGCTTCTGACGCGGCGCGGTGTGAGAGAGGGGTGTCACGGGGTTTCCCCGTGACACCC
>NZ_JBEYZX010000014.1:0-126482 GCF_040646255.1 Streptomyces sp. NPDC046203
GGCCTGGGCTGGGGCGGGGCTGGGGGCGGGGGCTGGGGGTGGGGCGGGGCGGGGGCTGGGGGCGGGGCGGGTGTGACCACGCTCACCGGGGGCTGCGGTGCGCTCCCCCGTACGACCGGCCCCTGGGTGCGTACACCCGCGTACGACCGGCCCATGGGTACGTACACCCGCGTACGCGCACGTAAGGGGCCCCGTCTCGCCCGGGCCGGGCGAGACGGGGCCCCTCGCTCACGCGTGGGTCGGGTCAGAAGCAGGAGATGGTCGTCGAGGGACGCATCAGCAGGGAGCTGGCCTCGTCACGCTGGCCGACGTGGTTGCCGTCCACACCGTCGTCGGACAGCTGGCTGTCCTTGACCGAGCTGCCCGGGTTGACGCAGAAGACGAGACCGCCGCCGTAGTTCACGTCGTAGTAGTAGTGGCTCTCGTAGCCACCGGTGCTGGAGTTGCTGGCCGACCACGAGTTGTCGTTGACCCCGTGCCCGCTGCTGAACACGTCGTCGGTGAAGTCGGGGTCGCTGTTGTAGTAGTTGTGCACGGAGCCGCCGATGCTGCCCTCGAAGAGACAGTGGTAGCCCGAGGGACAACTGGGGCCGGCCGAGGCGGTCGTCGCGGCGGCGACACCGCCGCCCAGGAGGAGGGCCGTCGCACCGGCGACGGCGGCGAGCTTCCGGCGGAATCCGGCGTTCTTTCCGTTCGTGCTCATGGGGTGTTCTACCTTTCGATGGTCGGTCGGTGCGGTGAGAGGCACGGTCCGTGAGGGCGCGCGGAGGAGGGGAAGCTCCTCCGCGCGCCGCCCTCGGCCCGATCGAGAAGGTCCGGCCGGGAAGGTCCGGCCGGAGGGCTCCGGTCAGAGGGCTCCGGTCAGAAGCAGGAGATGTTCGTCGAGGGACGCATCAGCAGGGAGCTGGCCTCGTCGCGCTGGCCGTAGTGGTTGCCGTCCACGCCGTCGTCGGTCAGCTGACCGCCGTTGACCGAGCTGCCCGGGTTCACGCAGAAGACCAGGCCACCGCCGTAGTTCACGTCGTAGTAGTAGTGGCTCTCGTAACCACCGGTGCTGGAGTTGCTGGCCGCCCAGGAGTTGTCGTTCACTCCGCGTCCGCTGGTGAACACGTCGTCGGTGAAGTCGGGGTCGCTGTTGTAGTAGTTGTGCACGGGACCGCCGATGTTGCCCTCGAAGAGGCAGTGGTAGCCCGAGGGGCAGCTGGGGCCGGCGGAGGCGGTCGTCGCGGCCGCGACGCCACCGCCCAGGAGGAGGGCCGTCGCACCGGCGACGGCGGCGAGCTTCCGGCGGAGTCCGGTGTTCTTTCCGTTCGTGCTCATGGGGTGTTCTCCCTTTGGTTGTCGGCAGTGCTGTGTGGTGAGAGGCACGGGTCCGTGAGGGCGTGCGGAGGACGGGAAGTTCCTGCGCGCGCCGCCCTCGGTCCGGTCAGAAGCAGGAGATGCTCGTCGTGGGGCGCATGAGCAGCGAGCTGGCCTCGTCGCGCTGGCCGACGTGGTTGCCCCTGACGTTGTCGGAAGAGAGCTGGTTGTAGTTGACCGCGCTGCCCGGGTTCACGCAGAAGACCAGGCCACCGCCGTAGTTCACGTCGTAGTAGTAGTGGCTCTCATAGCCACCGGTGCTGGAGTTGCTGGCCGCCGACACGTTGTCGTTGATGGTCGTGACCGTGCCGTCGAATTTGTTGTCGGTGAAGTCGGGGTCGCTGTTGTAGAACGCGTGCCCCCAGCTGCTGCCGAGTTCGCTCCAGAAGACGCAGTGGTAGCCCGCCGCGCAGTTGGGGCCCGCCGAGGCGGTCGTCGCGGCCGCGAGGCCGCCGCCCAGGAGGAGCGCGGTCGCGCCGGCGACGGCGGCGGCCTTCCGGCGGAGGCCGGACTTCGGGCGGGTCTGGGTCGAGAACATGAGGGGTTCTCCTTCGGGTGTGGACATGCGAGGCATGCGCGGACATGGACATGGAGGGGGAGGACATCCGCTTCCGGGACCGGGAGCGGAAGACTGTGGGGTTTTCGGGTCCGGCGGGCGGGCTCAGCCGGCCTTCGTGCCCAGGACTTCGCCGGCCGCCTTGTTCTGGCGGTCGGACAGCTTCTTCCAGTCGGCGCCGACGGCCGGGTGCCGGTCGAGCCAGTGCTGCTGGGCGGCGGCGAGCCGCTGGTACGCGGTGGTCAGGTACCCCGTCTCGGCCTTGCAGCGCAGATCCGCCGAGGCGGCCGGGCTGGTCTTCCGGTCGTCGGCCGAGCGCAGCGAGTTCAGGACCGCGACAGGATCCTGGGCCTTGACCTTGGCCCGGTCCATGCACGCCCGCCAGTGCGTGGTCGCCGCCCGGAAGGCGGGGTCCTTCTCCACGTCGGCGCGCGCCTGCTGCTGCGCCTCGAAGAGCATGATCCGCACCTGGAGCCAGCGCATCCGGCCGTCGCCGAGCAGCCGCTTCTCCGCCTCGGCGAGGCAGCCCTCGCCCGGCCGGGACACGCTCAGCCGCAGCCCCTTCGTACTGACCCGGGCGCTCTCCCGGCCGAACAGGGCCCGGGCGTAGGCGTCGGTGCTCTCCGGGCTGCCGGGCCGGGGCGGCTTCTCGGAGGGCGCTTGGGCGGCGGTACGCGGCGGGGCCGAGGACTCCAGGCCGAACGGCTGCGGGCGCTCCTCCGCGGCGGCCCCGCCCGTACCCCTGTTCGTACCCCCGTCCGCACCGCCGCCGGCGCCGGCGTCCGAGGCCGGGGGTGTGGGGGCGTAGCGGTAGCCGTGCTCGGCCATGCAGGCGATCGCGACTTTCCGCTGGGCCCGGGCGCTGGGCAGCTGCGGCGTGAACAGCAGGCTGGTGACGGGGAGGAGATCGTGCAACCCGGCGAGCGCGGCCGGCTCCAGCGTCCGCGTCCGCTTCGCCGACGGGGCCGGGGTCGGGGACGCCGCCCCGGCCGAGCCGGAACAGCCGGCCGTGGTGGCGAGGACCGCTCCCGCGACCGCTCCGGTGGCCAGCGCGCGGACCAGCCTCCGCACGGCGACACGCGCACCGCAAACGTTCTTCGTCGGCGTCCCGGCCATTTTACGATCCACCGTCCTGTTGATGAGTGCGTCGATCGGGTGTTGTTCGGTCAGATTCTGTGAGGGCGAGGGGAGTTCAGTGAACGTTGTTGCGCTGGAACGCAATTGCCGTGGTGGGAGGGGCTGACGAGATGCTGCGCATCCACTTCACGGGGGAGGATCTCGCCCGGGTGCGGCTCGCCCCCGAACCCGATCCGATGTGGGAGCTGTTGCTCAGCCTGCACCGGCTGCGAAGACGGGACGCGGGGGTGCTCTTCGGGCCCTGGCTGCGGGAGTCGCTGCCCCGAGTCCCGTCCGTCACCCGCCTGTTGACCGCTCTCGCGCCGCCCGTCGGCTACGCGATGGACTTCCTGACCCCGGCGGCCGACGGGGGCCTGGCCGAGCGGATCGAGGCCCTGCGCGCCACACCGTTGCGTCAAGTCCACCGCGATCTGGGCGAGTTCACGCGTCGGAACGGTCCCCGGCGCATGCCGGCCTGGAGCCGGAACCTCGCGGAGGGGGACGCCGGGGGCATCGGCCGGATCGCCGACGCGGCGGGCGCGTACTTCGACACGGTGCTCGACCCGTTCTGGGAGCGCATCCGGGCCCAGGTGAGCCGGGACAGATCGCGTCGTTCGACCGTGCTCGCGGAGGGCGGCTGGGACGCGGTCCTCAGCACCATCCATCCGTCCGCGCGGTGGGACTTCCCGGTGCTCCGGCTCGACTTCCCGGTCGATCAGGATCTGCGTCTGGACGGTCGGGGGCTGCTGCTCCAGCCGTCGTTCTTCTCCCGGCACGCCCCGACGACGCTCGCCGATCCGATGCTGCCGCCGGTCCTCGTCCACCCGATCGAGCACGACGCCGCCTGGGCGGCCCCGGAGTCCGGGCCGGCCGACGGGCGCGCGCTCGCGGCGCTGATCGGGCCGACCCGGGCGATCCTGCTGGCGGCCCTCGCGGACGGCATCGCGAACACGGGCGAACTCGCCCGCGCGGCGGGCACCTCGCCGCCCAACGCCAGCCGCCACATCGCGGCGCTGCGGGAGGCGGCGCTGGTCACCAGCCTGCGCCACCGCAACGCGACCCTGCACACGGTCACCGAACTGGGCCTCGCCCTCCTGGAGGGAGGCAGCCCCCGTATCCGTACGTGATGCGGGCGCCGTCCGTACGGGACACGGGCGCCGTCCGTACGTGATGCGGGCACCGTACGCGCATGGCCCGGTCGCCATCCGCGTGCGAGACGGTCACCATCCGCGCATGAGACAGGCGCCATCCGCACATGGCACGGTCACCGCGGAGCGGCCGTCCGGCACCCCCGCCGGACGGCCGTTCCGTATATACGTGCGCTGTACGACGCGCATGTCGCATACGAAGGAGCCGCCCCAGACGCTGCCCGTACCCCAACCGGCCGAGCCCTGCCGCCGGCCTTCTCCAAGCCGTCCGGTCAGCACCGGCGGACGTCACCACTCCCGGCGACCAAGGCGCATACCGCAGTATGCTGACTCCATGGCCGACACGACTCGTATCACCGTCACTCTTCCTACCGAGCAGGTAGCGGAACTGAAGAAGCTCACGGACAACATCTCCGGATACGTGGCGGAAGCGGTGGCTCGCCAGATCAGGCACCAGTTGTTGGGAGCCGACCTGCGGCGTTATGCCGAGGAACACGGGGCCTTCAGCGAGGAGGAGCTGACCGAGGCCCGGGCTCGGATCTTCGGCACGGCGGAGTCCGACCATGGAGCGCACGAAGCGAGCGCGGCGTGACGCCGCATTTCGAGACAGTGGTCTTGGACAGCGAAGGGCTTTCCGCCTGGATCGATCAGGACCGGAAGGTACTGGCGATGCTCCACGTCTTCTTCCAGGAGAGAGCGGACCTCGTCGTCAGCGCCAACACGATCGTGGAGGTGAGCCACTCCCGCGTGAACATGGCTCGCCTTCAGTGGGCGCTGTCACGGACCAAGGTCGAACCCGTTACCGAGCAGACCGCCAAGAAGGCTGCACAGCTGCTCAAGGCCGCAGGTCTCCACGGCCACAAGTACGCGATCGACGCGACGGTCGCGGAAGTCGCTCTTCGTCAGCCTGGTCCGGTAGCGATCCTCACGTCGGACCTTGACGACATGTCCCGGCTGTGCGGCGACCGGATCCGGCTCATCGGCCTCTGACCTCGATCCATTTGCCACCTCCCGGGGCCGTGAGGCATATGCCAGACCTCGACCTCCCCCTTCGCGCACCCGTGCGAGGGCCGCCAGCCGGTCATAAAATCCGCCTATGCCCGAGCTCTCGCGCGGCCGGAAGCGGGTCGTTCTCGCGATCTGCTGTATGAGTCTGCTGATCGTCAGCCTCGACAACACCGTGCTCAACGTGGCCCTGCCGTCGATGCGGCGCGAGTTCGGGGCCTCCGTCGCCGGGCTGCAGTGGACCATCGACGCCTACGCGCTGGTGCTGGCCTCGCTGTTGATGCTCGCCGGCTCCACGGCCGACCGGGTCGGCCGCCGCCGGGTCTTCAGCATCGGCCTGGTCGTCTTCGTGATCGGATCGCTGCTCTGCTCGCTCGCGCCCAGCCTGTCCGCGCTGATCGCGTTCCGGATGGTGCAGGCCGTCGGCGGCTCGATGCTCAACCCGGTCGCCATGTCGATCATCACCAACACCTTCACCGAACCGGCCGAACGCGCCCGGGCCATCGGCATGTGGGGCGGCGTCGTCGGGATCTCGATGGCGATGGGACCGCTGGTCGGCGGGCTGCTCGTCGAGACGGTCAGCTGGCGGGCCATCTTCTGGGTGAACGTACCCATCGGCATCGCCGCCCTGCTGCTCACCCGGCGCTACGTCCCCGAGTCCCGCGCCCCGCACCCCCGCCGCCCCGACCCGGTGGGCCAGATCCTGGTGACGGCGCTGCTCGCCTCCCTCACCTACGCGATCATCGAGACCAGCGCGCTCGTCGCCGGCATCGCCGTCATCGCCCTCGCCGGGATCCTCTTCTACGAGCCGAGGCGCCGCGAACCCCTGATCGACCTGCGCTTCTTCCACAGCGCTCCGTTCAGCGGGGCGACGGTGATCGCGGTCTGCGCGTTCTCCGCGCTCGGCGGCTTCCTCTTCCTCAACACCCTCTATCTCCAGGTCGTCCGGGGCCTGTCGGCGCTGCACGCGGGCCTGTTCATGCTGCCGATGGCCGCGATGAGCCTGATCTTCGCGCCGCTGTCGGGCCGGCTCGTCGGCGCGCGCGGCCCCCGGCCGTCCCTGCTGCTCGCGGGAATCGCGATGACGGCGGGCGCGCTGCTGTTCGCCGCCTTCCACGCGCAGCGCAGCACGCCGCTGCTGTTCACCGGGTACGTGGTGTTCGGCATCGGATTCGGCCTGGTCAACGCCCCGATCACCAACACCGCCGTCTCCGGCATGCCCGTCTCCCAGGCCGGGGTCGCGGCGGCGGTCGCCTCGACCAGTCGGCAGATCGGCCAGACGCTCGGGGTCGCGGTGGCGGGCGCGGTGCTCGCGGCGGGCCTCGGGGCCATCCGGCAGGGCCCCGGCGGCTGGGGCCTGGACACCTTCCTGGCGGCGAGCGAACCGGCGTACTGGATCATCACCGGCTGGGGCCTGTGCGTGCTGATCGCCGGGGCGCTGAGCAGCGGTGACTGGGCCCTGCGGACGGCGCGACGCACGGCCGCCCTCCTGGAACCGGCGAACGGCGCACGGCCGGAGGCCCCGCGCCGACCACACCGACCACACCGACCGGACCTCCCAGGCCCACCGGACCCACCGGACCCGCCGGACCCGCCGAATCCGCCTCGCCCACCCCGTCCGCCGAACCCGCGCTGAACCAGGACCCTCGGCCGGGCCCCGGTCAGGCGGCCACCACGGCCGCCCCTGCCGAGGCCGCCACCCTCGCTTCCGCCTCCGCCACCCTCTCCGCTTCCGCCGCCTCCGCCTCCGCCTCTTCCTCCAGCACCCGCTCCCGGAGCCGTTCGAGCCCCGCCCGGGACTCCGGGTCGAGCGGGGTGTACGTGACGAGCCGGGTGCCCGCGGCCGGGCCGACCCAGAGGTTGGTGTGCTCCAGGCGCAGCATCCCGACCCGGGCGTTGCGGACGACCTTGACCCGGCCCGCCTGGTCGGCGACGTCGTGCCGGTCCCAGATCTCGCGGAACTCCGCCGAGGCGTTCTGCAGCCGCCGCAGCTGCGCCTTCCACGCGGGTTCCGCCAGATGCTCGGCCATGGAGGCACGGAACTTGCCCGCCAGCGCGCGCAGGACGTCGGGCAGATCGATCACCGCGGCGCGGAACCCCTCGTGGGTGAAGGCCAGCCACAGGGTGTTGCGGTCCTCGACGGGCAGGGTGTCGAGGTCGCAGTAGAGCGTGGCGAAGGTCCGGTTGTAGGCGAGGAGGTCGTAGCGGCTGTTCTGGACGCAGGCGGGGATCGGCTCCAACTGGTCGAGCAGTTGCCGCAGCGCGGGAGTGACGAGGGCGCGGGCGGTCCCCGGGTGCGGGTCGGCCTGGCCGGCGAGCGCGAAGAGATGGGTCCGCTCGGTGAGGTCGAGGAGCAGCGCGCCGGCGAGGGCGTCCAGGACCTGCGGGGAGACCTGGATCGGCCGGGCCTGTTCCAACCACGTGTACCAGGTGACGCCGACGGCCGAGAGCTGCGCGACCTCCTCGCGGCGCAGCCCCGGGGTGCGGCGGCGCCGGCCGCGCGGCAGACCGACCTGTTCGGGGGTGATGCGTTCGCGCCGGCTGCGCAGAAAGGCGGCCAGTTCGTGCCGCCGGGTCTCCGGTTCGGTGGCCGCGGCGGCGACCGGCCCGGGAGTCGCGGCGGGAGTCGCGGCGGAGGGTACGGCGAGAGCGTCAAGGGCAGTATCCGGGGCGGCCGTTGTGACTGTCATACGGTCAGGGTGCCGGGAAGCCGGACCGTGCGCCAGGTAGTACTGGTACCAGAATAAAGACACTCTGGTACCAGGCTACGGACGGCGCGAGGCTCGTCCCCGTGACCACGACTTCCCTTCCCCCGGCCTCCTCCCCGACCCCGGCCCCCTCCGCATCCGCGTCCCCGTCCGCCTCCGCATCCCGGTCGCCCTCCCCCTCCGGCGGCATGGGCGGTACGGGCGGCGGTGCGGGCGGGCCCGCGCTCAGCGCCCTCGGCCTGTTCACCGTGCTGCTCGGCGCCTCGCTCCCGCTCGTCGACTTCTTCATCGTCAACGTCGCCCTGCCCACCATCGACCGCGACCTCGCCGCCGGTCCGGCCCTGCTCGAACTGGTGGTGGCGGGTTACGGCCTCACATACGCCGTCCTGCTGGTGCTCGGCGGCCGGCTCGGCGACCTCTTCGGCCGCCGCCGGCTGTTCCTGGCCGGCATGGCCGCGTTCGGCGTCACCTCCCTGGCCTGCGGACTCGCCCCCGACGCCTGGACGCTGGTCGGAGCGCGGGCGGCCCAGGGCGCGGCGGCGGCGCTGATGCTGCCGCAGGTGCTCGCGACCATCCAGTCCTCCACCGCGGGGCAGCGCCGGGCCCGGGCGCTCAGTCTGTACGGGGCGACCGCCGGCCTGTCGATGGTCGCGGGCCAGGTCCTGGGCGGGGTGCTGGTGGCCGCCGACATCGCGGGCACCGGCTGGCGGTCGGTGTTCCTGGTCAATGTGCCGGTCGCGGTCGTCGGACTGCTGCTCGCCGTCCGTACCGTCCCCGAGACCCGCGCGGACCGTCCCGCACCCGTCGACGTACCGGGCACCCTGCTGCTCGCGCTCGCGCTGCTCACCCTCCTCGTCCCTCTGACGGAGGGCCGGACGGCGGGCTGGCCGCTGTGGACCTGGGTGTCGCTCGCGGTGTCCCCGTTCGCGGCGGGCGCCTTCTGGTGGGTGGAACGGCGGGCGGACCGCCGGGGCGCGGTACCGCTGGTCCCGCCGAGCCTGCTGGCCCTGGTGTCACTGCGGCGCGGGCTCGGGCTCGTGTTCCTGCTGTGCTCCGGCTTCGGCGGCTTCATGTTCGTGATCGCGGTGGCACTCCAGCAGGTCATGGGGCTCGGCCCGGTGGCCTCGGGGCTGGCGCTCGCGCCGATGGCCCTGGCGTTCTTCGGGGCCTCGCTGGCCGGACCCCGGCTGGTACGGCGCTGGGGCACCCGGGTGGTCCCGGTGGGCGGAGTGTTCCAGGGGCTCGGCCTCGCGCTCCTCGCGTGGGCGGCCTGGCGGTCCTGGCCGCACCTGACGGTGGCGGACCTGGCGCCGGGCATGGCCGTCGCGGGCCTCGGCCAGGGGCTTCAACTGCCGGTGCTGTTCCGGGTGGTGCTGTCGGAGGTACCGGCGGAGCGGGCGGGCGTGGGCGGCGGGGTCATGGTGACGACCCAGCAGTCGGCGATGACGCTGGGCGTCGCCTCGCTCGGCTCGGTCTTCCTGTCGCTGTCCGCCGCCGACCCGGCGGGCCACGCCCTGCCGGTGACCCTGCTGCTCCAGCTCGTCCTGGTGGCGGCGACGACGCTGCTGGCGCTGCGGCTGCCCCGTTCGACGGTCGACTGAGCCCGCCCGTACGCCCCAGCCGTACGAAACGGGAAGGGGAACGGGGACGGGAACGAGGACGGGAGCGGAAGCAGGAACGGCCCGGGTCACGCGAGTGACCCGGGCCGTTCCCCGTTACGCGGAATCTCCTACTCGGCGGATTCCTGTCCGCCTGCCTGCTGCTCGTCTGCCTGCTGTTCGTCGGCCTGCTGCTCGGCGGCTTCCTGCCGCTGGGTGCTGCGCTCGCGCATTTTCTTCAGCAGGTCCTGCTTGCGGTCGCCGGCCTGGCGGCCGCCGCTCGCCCGGCCCTGTGCGGTGCCGTGCTGTTCGGCGCGGGACAGCTTCTTGCGCTGTCCGCCGACGCCGAGGAGGTTGTTCCGGCCCTTGGCCATGGGTGTCTCCCCTCCGATGTCTCCGATGAGGTGGGCATTCGGTCCGTCGTCGGTCGCGGGCGTGCCGCGACGCGCGCTCACTCGTAGATCGGGAGATGGGAGTACATGCCGTCGACGCTACCGGCCGCTCCCGCCCCACGGCACCCGGTTTTCTCCCCGCCCGGCCCACCCCCACCCCCACCACCCATCGAATGACAGATATTGAAATCTGTCATCGCCCATGTCATTCTCGAAGAGAGACAGTCCTACGGAACACGGAACCCACTCCTCAGGAGACCGTCATGCTCCCCACCCGCCCCCTCGGCACCACCGGCCCCCGCGTCTCCGCCCTCGGTCTCGGCTGCATGGGCATGTCCGCCCTGTACGGCGCGGCCGACCGCGCCGAGTCGATCGCGACCCTCCACGCCGCCCTCGACGCCGGCGTCACCCTCCTCGACACCGGCGACTTCTACGGCATGGGCCACAACGAGCTGCTGATCAACGAGGCTCTGCGCACCGCCCCCGCCGCCGCCCGCGAACGGGCCCTCACCAGCGTGAAGTTCGGCGCCCTGCGCACCGTCGAGGGCGGTTTCGGCGGGATCGACGGCCGCCCGGAGGCCGTACGGAACTTCCTCGCGTACTCCCTCCAGCGACTGGGCACCGACCACATCGACATCTACCGGATCGCCCGCGTCGACCCCGACGTTCCGATCGAGGAGACCGTCGGCGCCCTCGCCGAGCTGGTCGAGGCCGGTCACGTCCGGTACATCGGCCTGTCCGAGGCCGGCGCCGACACCCTGCGCCGGGCGGCGGCGGTCGCGCCGATCTCGGACCTCCAGATCGAGTACTCGCTGCTCTCGCGCGGCATCGAGGAGAAGATCCTGCCGACCGCCCGCGAGCTGGGCATCGGCATCACGGCGTACGGGGTGCTCTCACGCGGTCTGATCAGCGGCCACTTCACCCGCGACCGCGCGCTCGCGCCCGGCGACTTCCGGGGCATGAGCCCGCGCTTCCAGGGCGAGAACCTGGACCGGAACCTCGACCTCGTGGACCGGCTGCGCGCGGTCGCCGACGCCAAGGGCGTCACGGTCGCCCAGACCGCCATCGCCTGGGTGCTCGCCCAGGGGCCCCGGCACGGCGCGGACATCGTGCCGCTGGTCGGCGCCCGTACCCGCGAGCGGCTGGCGGAGTCCCTCGGCGCGCTCGACGTCACGCTCGACGCGGCCGACCTGGCGGCGATCGAGGCGGCCGTCCCGGCGGGCGCGGCGGCCGGGGAGCGCTACCCGGAGTCGCAGATGGCCCACCTCGACAGCGAACGCTGAGCCGGAACACCCCCGGGTACTGTCGTGCCATGACCGCCACCGAGACCCTGACCGCCGCGCGCATCCTCGAAGCCACCGAGGAGGTGCTGCGCCGCTACGGCCCCGCGAAGGCGACCGTGGTGGACGTGGCCCGCGCGCTCGGGGTCAGCCACGGCAGCGTCTACCGGCACTTCCGTACGAAGGCGGCGCTGCGCGAGGCGGTCACGGAACGCTGGCTGGAGCGGACCCTCGTCCCGCTCGCGCCGTACACCGAGGGTCCGGGGCCCGCCGACGAGCGGCTGACCGGCTGGCTGACCACCCTCTTCGCACTCAAGCGGGCGAAGGCGGGCGGCGACCGGGAGCTGATGGACACGTTCATGGTGCTGATCCGCGAGAACAGCGCGGTGGTCGACCGGCACGAGGAACACCTGGTGGAACAGATAGCCGCGATCCTGGCGGACGGCCACCGCGAGGGCGTCTTCGCCGCCCCCGAGACCGACTTCGCCGCCACGGCCCGTGCGGTCTTCGACGCCACGGACCGCTTCCACAACCCGGCGCACGCGGCCGAGTGGACCGACCCGGGCATCGACGAGGCGTTCACCGAGGTGGTCTCGCTGGTGCGGCGCGCGCTGCGGGCGTAGGGCCGGCAGCGCCGGTAGCTCTGGTAACGCCGGTAGCTCCGGTCATCAGGGCGTACGACAAAGCCCCCGGTTCCGTCGAACGGACGGAACCGGGGGCTTTCCCGTACTCCCGTACGGGATCAGCCGATCAATCGATCAGCCGGCCGGTGAAGCATCGACCCGGCAGGTCAGCAGACCAGCAGGTCAGCAGCCGATGAGGCGGCTGGCCAGGTAGCCCTGGATCTGGTCCAGGGAGACGCGCTCCTGCTTCATGGTGTCGCGCTCGCGCACGGTCACCGCGTTGTCCTCAAGGGTGTCGAAGTCGACGGTGATGCAGTACGGGGTACCGATCTCGTCCTGGCGACGGTAGCGGCGGCCGATGGCGCCGGCGTCGTCGAAGTCGATGTTCCAGTTCTGCCGCAGGTCGGCCGCCAGGCCCTTGGCCTTCGGCGAGAGCTGCGCGTTGCGGGACAGCGGGAGGACGGCGACCTTGACCGGGGCCAGGCGGTAGTCGAGGCGCAGCACGACGCGCTTCTCCATGACGCCCTTGGCGTTGGGGGCCTCGTCCTCGTTGTACGCGTCGAGCAGGAAGGCCAGCATCGTGCGGCCGACACCGGCGGCGGGCTCGATGACGTACGGGACGTAGTTCTCGCCCGTCTCCTGGTTCAGGTAGGAGAGGTTGGCGCCGGAGGCCTTGGAGTGGGCCGTCAGGTCGTAGTCCGTACGGTTGGCGACACCCTCCAGCTCGCCCCACTCGCTGCCGCCGAAGGAGAAGCGGTACTCGATGTCGGCGGTGCGCTTGGAGTAGTGGGAGAGCTTCTCCTGCGGGTGCTCGTACCAGCGCATGTTCTCCTCGCGCAGGCCGAGGCCGGTGTACCAGTTCCAGCGCTGCTGCATCCAGTACTCCTGCCACTCCTCGTCCTCACCCGGCTTGACGAAGAACTCCATCTCCATCTGCTCGAACTCGCGGGTCCGGAAGATGAAGTTGCCCGGAGTGATCTCGTTCCGGAAGGACTTGCCCATCTGCGCGATGCCGAACGGGGGCTTCTTGCGCGAGGTGGTCTTGACCTGGGCGAAGTTGGTGAAGATGCCCTGGGCGGTCTCGGGACGCAGGTACGCGACGGAGCCGGAGTCCTGGGTCGGGCCGAGGTGGGTGGCGAGCAGACCCGAGAAGTTCTTCGGCTCGGTGAAGGTGCCCTTGTTGCCACAGTTCGGGCAGTTGAGGTCGGTGAGGCCGTTCTCGGGGAGACGGCCGTGCTTCTCCTCGTACGCCTCCTCCAGGTGGTCCGCGCGGAAGCGCTTGTGGCAGGAGGTGCACTCGGTCAGCGGGTCGGTGAAGGTGGCGACGTGACCGGACGCCTCCCAGACCTCGGTCGCCAGGATGACCGACGAGTCGATGCCGACGACGTCCTCGCGCGCGGTGACCATGTAACGCCACCACTGGCGCTTGATGTTCTCCTTGAGCTCGACACCCAGCGGTCCGTAGTCCCAGGCGGCACGCTGGCCGCCGTAGATCTCGCTGCACGGGTAGACGAAGCCACGGCGCTTGCTCAGGCTGACGATGGTGTCGATCTTGTCGGCGGCCACGGTGCTCTCTTCATTACGACGACGAAGTGCGAATGCCCCAGGGTACCGGCGCCCGTACCTCCTCTTTCAAATCGGATACGCCTTGTGCAGGGGAAATCGGGGGCGGGTGGGTCCCGGGGCGCCGGCGCGGCCGCCGGGTGGTCCCGACTTGTACGTGTCTGCCGGGATAAGGGCGCGGGGGGCGGAGCGGGGCGGGAGCGAGAGCGGGTGGCAGGGGCGGCCGGAGTGATCTCGCACGGGGGCCGGGGGGGGGGGGCGGGGGCCCGGGCGGAGGCCCGACCGGGGGCCGGAGGTGCACGGCGGGGTGCGTGGCGGGGTGTACGCCGAGGTGCGCGCCCAGGCGTGCGCCGGGGTGTGGGCAGGGCCACGTTACGGCGATCCGGGGAATCGGCGCAGGTCCGAGCGGGTTCTCCGGAGAGGGTCCGGGTGGCCGTCCGACTGCACGCGCGTTCGGTTATTGACAATCGTTTCCACTCTTGTTGAAAATGGCTTTCATGAACGTTCCCGGACCGATACGCCTGACCGCCGTCGCCGGAGCCCTCGCGCTCGGCCTCGTGACCCTGACCGCCTGCGGCGGGACCTCGGACGCGGCCGACCGCAAGCACGACGGCAAGCTGGGCGTGGTCGCGTCGTTCTACCCCATGCAGTTCCTGGCCGAGCGGATCGGCGGCGGCCATGTGTCCGTCGAGACCCTCACCAAGCCGGGCGTCGAACCCCACGACCTGGAGCTCAAGCCCCGGCAGATCGGCCGGCTCACCGACGCCGACGTCGTCCTCTACCTCAAGGGCGTCCAGCCCGCCGTCGACGACGCCATCGAGATGGCGGGCGTCGCGCACACCGTCGACGCCGCCACGCTCACCACCCTCGAAGAGCACGGCGCCTCGGCCGGCGACGGCCACGCGCACGAGGACGGCGGGTCCGGGCACGACGACCACGCCGGCCACGACGATCACGCCGGTCACTCCCACGGCGGTGGCGAGGAGGCGGGCCACGAGGGCCACGACCACGGGTCCGCGGCCGGCGCTGCCGACCCGCACATCTGGCTCGACCCGGTGAAGTACGCCGAGGTCGCCGAGGGCGTCGGCGCGGTCTTCGCGAAGGCCGACCCGGCCCACGCCGCCGACTACCGGAAGAACACCGACACCCTGGTGAAGCAGCTCGGCGCGCTGGACACCGAGTTCAAGGACGGTCTGAAGAACACCGCCACGCGGACCTTCATCACCACCCACTCCGCCTTCGGCTACCTCGCCGAGCGCTACGGCCTGGAGCAGGAGGGCGTCGCCGGCATCGACCCCGAGGCCGACCCGTCGCCCGCCCGCGTCAAGCAGCTCCAGAAGATCGCGCGCGAGGACAAGGTCTCCACCGTCTTCTTCGAGACCCTGGCCAGCGACCGTACGGCCAAGACTCTCGCCCACGACACCGGTCTGCGCACCGATGTGCTCGACCCGCTGGAAGGCATCACCGACCAGTCCAAGGGCGACGACTACTTCCAGGTCATGCGCGCCAACCTGGCCGCGCTGAAGACCGCCCTCGGCGCCCGGTGACCGCGCCCCCGACCGGGGCGGCCCACGTCGGGAAGGCCCGTACACCCGCCGTAGCCGTACCACCCGTGCACGCGCACGGACACGGCGGCGCGGCACCCGTACCCCCGCCCGCACCCGTACCCGCACCCGCACCCCGGGACCCGGCGCCCCACGACATCCACGAAGCAGACCCGAAGCAGAGGAGGCACGCATGAGCACGCCCGTGACCGGCGAGGCCGTCATCACCATCAGCGGCGCCACCGCCACCCTCGGCGCGCGTCCCGTGCTGCGCGGCGTCGACCTCACCGTCCGGCGCGGCGAGGTCGTCGCGCTGCTCGGCGCCAACGGCTCCGGCAAGTCGACCACCATCCGCGCGCTCATCGGCCAGGTGCCGCTGACCGGCGGCTCCATCGACCTGTTCGGCACTCCGAAGAAGCGTTTCCGCGACTGGGCCCGGATCGGCTACGTCCCGCAGCGCACCACCGCCGCCAGCGGCGTACCCGCCACCATCCGCGAGGTCGTCACCTCCGGCCGGCTCTCGCGCCGCAAGTTCGGCTGGCCGAACAAGGCCGACAAGGCCGCCGTCGAGCGGGCCATCGACCTCGTCGGGCTCGGCGACCGCGCCGGGGACTCCGTCTCCGCGCTCTCCGGCGGCCAGCACCAGCGCGTGCTGATCGCCCGCGCGCTCGCCTCCGAGCCCGAGCTGCTGATCATGGACGAGCCGATGGCCGGCGTGGACCTCGCCAGCCAGGAGATCCTCGCCGCCACCCTGCGCGAGCAGGTCGCCGGCGGCACCTCCGTCCTCCTCGTCCTGCACGAGCTGGGCCCGCTGGAGCCGCTGATCGACCGCGCGGTCGTCCTGCGCGACGGCTGCGTCGTCCACGACGGCCCGCCGCCAAAGGCCGTCGGCCAGCACGCGCTGCCCGGCCACGACCACGTCCACCCGCACGCGGCCGACGAGCCGCTCCGTACAGGTCTGCTGACCTGACGGCCGACGAGAAGAAGCAGACTCATGGAAATGCTCCAGGACGCGTTCATGCAGCGCTCCCTCCTCGCCGCGCTGCTCATCGGCATCACCGCCCCCGCCGTCGGTGTCTACCTCGTACAGCGCCGCCAGGCGCTGATGGGTGACGGCATCGGCCATGTCGCCATGACCGGTGTCGGTCTCGGCTTCCTGCTCAACACCAGCCCGATCTGGATGGCGACGCTCGTCGCCATCGTCGGCTCGGTGGTGATGGAGCTGATCCGGACGTACGGGAAGGCGCGCGGCGACCTCGCCCTCGCGCTGCTCTTCTACGGCGGCATGGCGGGCGGTGTGCTGCTGATCAACCTCAGCCCGACCGGCTCCAACGCCAAGCTGAGCTCGTTCCTGTTCGGTTCGCTGTCGCTGGTGTCGCCCGAGGACGTGGTGACGATCGCGGTGCTCGCCGCGTTCGTCATCCTGGTCACCGTCGGACTGCGCCGCCAGCTCTTCGCCGTCAGCCAGGACGAGGGTTTCGCCCGGGTCACCGGGCTGCCGGTGCGGCTGCTGAACCTGCTGATCGCGGTCACCGCCGCCGTCACCGTCACCGTCGCGATGCGCGTCGTCGGTCTGCTGCTCGTCAGCGCGCTGATGGTCGTCCCGGTGGCCGCCGCCCAGCAGTTGGCCCGTTCCTTCCGCGCGACGTTCGTCCTGGCGGTCGCCATCGGCACCGTCGTCACCCTGTCCGGTACGACCGCCTCGTACTACCAGGACCTGCCGCCGGGCGCGACGATCGTGCTCCTCGCGATCGGTGTGTTCATCGCCCTCACGGCGCTGGCCGGACCGCTCGCCCGCAGGCGGGCGCGGGCGGCCGTGACCGCGACGGCGGTCTGCGACGCGAAGGTGCCGGCGGGCCGCCGCCCTTCGGACGATGTGAAGGTGTGACGGCGTGAGCGCGTGTGACGCCATGCGCGCGTGATGGCTTGAACGCGTAAGGGATTTGACGCGATTCGCGGGGGGTGCCCCGGGATCGTTCCCGGGGAAGGGGAGGCTGGCAGAATGGCGGGGGCAGACAAGGACTTAGGAGGCCCCCGTGGCAACGGCAGGACCCCCCGTACGTGGCCGCGCGACCCGACAGCGGGCGGCCGTGTCGGCCGCGCTGAGCGAGGTCGACGAGTTCCGCAGCGCGCAGGAACTGCACGACATGCTCAAGCACCGCGGTGATTCCGTGGGCCTCACCACCGTCTACCGCACACTGCAGTCCCTCGCCGACGCCGGCGAGGTCGACGCACTGCGCACCAGCGAGGGCGAGACCGTCTACCGCCGCTGCTCGACCGGCGACCACCACCACCATCTGGTGTGCCGCGTCTGCGGCACGGCGGTCGAGGTCGAGGGCCCGGCGGTGGAACAGTGGGCGGAGACCATCGCGTCGGAACACGGCTTCGTGAACGTGGCGCACACGGTGGAGATCTTCGGCACCTGCGCGGACTGCGCGGGAGCGGCGGCCTCGTAGCCCGCAGGACCCCGTACGTATGAGGCGTACGTATGAGGGTGGGCCCGCACCGGACGATCGTCCGGCGCGGGCCCACCCTCATACGTACGCGCGGGGGCGGCGGCTCAGAGCCGGGTCGCGTGCCGGTCCAGCAGGGCGCGGAGGCGGTCGACGTCCGCCGGGGCGGCGACGCCGCGCTTCGGCAGGGCCGCGACGCCCACCCGGGCCTTGTCGGCGGTGAGCAGGACGAACTGCGTGTCCGTCTCCTGGTACCGGGGCAGCATCGGCCAGCGGTTGGCGATCTCGCTCTCCCGTGTGACCCAGCGGACCCCGTCCCCGTCCACCCGGGCGCGGAACTCGCCCTGCCGGCCGATCAGCCCGTACATCTGCCAGGCCGTGAGCCGGGCCACCGACTTCCCGAACACGGGGACGAACAGTCCGAGCCCCACCAGCAGGGCCACCCGCACCGGATCCGCGTCCCCGGCCCCGAACTCCACGAGCACGCCGAGCGCCGCCATGACCGGGGTGAACGGGATCAGCCAGCGGACCCGCCGGAACGAGCCGTACCGCATCTGCACCCGTACGGCGTCGAGCACGTCGGCACGCGTCGGCAGGTACGTCAGCTCAAGCACCGAGCCCTGGGTCTGGCCTTGGCCTTGGTCCTGTTCCTGGGCCTGGGCCTCGTCCTGCCGCCCTTGGCCCTCGTCCTGCCCCTGCCCCTGCCCCTGGCCCCGCGTCGCCGGCCGATCCGCCGGCTCCATGAGCCGCTCTCCCCCGGTCACCCGGTCACGCCTTGTCGAGGACGGCCATGTCCGCCGGGTCCACGCCGCCGAAGCGGCGGTCGCGCGACGCGTACTCGACGCACGCGCGCCACAGGTCGCGGCGGTCGAAGTCGGGCCACAGCACGTCCTGGAAGATCATCTCGGCGTAACTGCTCTGCCAGATCAGGTAGTTGGACGTGCGCTGCTCGCCGCTGGGCCGCAGGAAGACGTCCACGTCCGGCATGTCGGGGTAGTAGAGGTACTTCTGGAAGGTCTTCTCGTTGACCTTCGACGGGTCGAGCTTCCCGGCGGCGACGTCCTCGGCGATCTTCTTCGCCGCGTCGGCGATCTCCGCGCGCCCGCCGTAGTTGACGCAGAAGTAGAGCGTCATGGCGTCGTTGTCGACGGTCTGCTCCTGGGCGACCTGGAGTTCCTGGACGACCGACTTCCACATCTTCGGCATGCGGCCGACCCAGCGGATCCGGATGCCCAGCTCGTTCATCTCGTCGCGGCGGCGGCGGATGACGTCGCGGTTGAAGTTCATGAGGAAGCGGACCTCTTCGGGCGAGCGCTTCCAGTTCTCGGTGGAGAAGGCGTAGAGGGAGAGGTTCTTGACGCCCATCTCCAGGCAGCCCTTGAGCACGTCGAGCACGACGCCCTCGCCGACCTTGTGGCCCTCGGTGCGCGGCAGGCCGCGTTCCTTGGCCCAGCGGCCGTTGCCGTCCATCACGACGGCGACGTGGTTCGGAACCAGCTCGGCGGGGAGCCTCGGCGGAGTCGCGCCGGACGGGTGCTGCTCGGGAATCTTGTACTCCCGGCGCTGCCGTCCGAGAATTCCACGTCGTGCGATGGCCATGCGATGGATCTCCTAGCTTTTCTCGACATAGCGCAGCGAGCGCAGGCCCCGCTCCAGGTGCCAGTGGAGATAGGCGGACACCAGTCCGCTCGCCTCCCTGACATGGCGCGGCTCGGCCGCGTCCGCGGTCTCCCAGTCGCCGGTGAGCAGCGCACTGAGCAGTCCTACGGCCTCCGCAGAGGGTACGACGCTTCCGGGGACCCGGCAGTCACCGCAGATGACCCCGCCCGCGGCGACCGAGAAGAAGCGGTTCGGGCCGGGGAGGCCGCACCGCGCGCAGTCGTCGAAGCTGGGCGCGTAGCCGTTGACGGCGAGCGAGCGGAGCAGGAAGGCGTCGAGGATGAGATGCGGGGCGTGTTCCCCGCGCGCGAGGGTGCGCAGTCCGCCGACGAGCAGCAGATACTGCTGGACGGCCGGCTCGCCCTCGTGGTCGGTGAACCGTTCCGCCGTCTCCAGCATGGCCGTGCCGGCGGTGTAGCGGGCGTACTCGGTGACGATCCCGCTGCCGTACGCCGCGATCGTCTCGCTCTGGGTGCAGAGCGGCAGCCCGCGCCCGATCAGCTCGCTGCCCCGCGCGAAGAACTGCACGTCCACATGGGAGAAGGGTTCGAGCCGGGCCCCGAACTTCGACTTCGTCCGCCGCACCCCCCGCGCCACAGCGCGTACGCGCCCGTGACCGCGGGTGAGGATCGTGATGATGCGGTCCGCTTCGCCCAGCTTCTGGGTGCGCAGCACGATGCCGTCGTCGCGGAACAGACTCATGGACCCATTCTCGCGCATGCGTCCGATGCTCCCGGCCGCCGGACGGTACGGGGTGGAGCGCGGTGCGGACGGGGCGGGGTGGCAGGTCCGGCGGGGCGGGGCGGACGATGCGCGGCGGGGCAAGGTGGGGCCGGGTTCGGCGGCGGGGCGGGGGTGGGGGCGATGCAAGGCACTGCTCACTCACACGCGAGCGAATACGGTACAAGACATCCCCCTTCCCCACCGGAGGCATCCGTGAGCGCGCAGCCCGACGACTCCTTGGGCCCTTGATCCCACTCCCCGAAGCAACCCCCGACGCGCTGAGAACCGCCGTCGCGAAAATCGCCCCCAGCCGCGTCCCTGAGCTCACTCGGCACCTCTTCGAGGCGACGACGCACGCCCAGCAGACACAGAGCCTCGCGCCCCTCCGGGCCTTCGTCCACTCATGGGCCGTATTCGTCGCCATCGAACGCTACCCCGAGCGTGCGTCCCGGCTGCGGGAGCTGGAACGGATCGTCGACGCGGGGGAAGCCGACCCGACGGACGCGATCGACGAGATCCGCCGCATTGGGGAGTGGGCCGAGTCAGAGGTCGGCCTGTGAGCGACTGGTCTTGGGACTACAACCCGAGTGCGGAATACCTCACGTCCGGTCTGCCACCAGGAGTGGTTGCGGAAGTCGAACGACTGGCCACCGAACTCGCCGCGCTCGGCCACGAGGCCACGAGGCCACGAGGCCACGAGGCCACGAAGGTCGGACGTCCCTTCGACCGCGAAGGCGGACTCCGACAGTTCGACATCATGAACAGTCGCGGCTTCATCAGCTTTCTCCCCGTTCCCCGTCACAGATGCGTCTACGTCTGCGGCATCACCTGGTACGGCTGAATGTCGCTCCGCTCCGCTACCCATCGGCCCGACATCACCGCCGCCGGAAAGCCCGGTGCCCCGGCAGGGCCGGGACCGGCCGGGACCCACGGGACGCACAGGACCTGCAGGGCGCACTAAACCCACAGGACGCACCGAAGGACACAACCGCTCCCCTTCTTCCCATACGCGAAATTCGGACAATGACAACGAGCCACCGATGATCGCGTTCCAGCCGTCTCAGGACCGCCCGCACTCGTTCCGTCCCCGTGCCCGTACTAGGTAGGAATACTCAGGCCGGATTGAGTGATCGCACGGACGAGGTGCTCAGCGAGCCCTCCTAGCGTGTGCATCGGCAACGTCAACAGGTGCAGAGAATCCGGAACAGGTGCGGAGAATCCGGTCGGGCGGCTCCGGCGTGAGCGGGACCGGGCCACGGGGAGGCGGCGCGCGGCATGGCGTGGGACGAATGGGACCGGCTCAAAGCGGACGCGGCGGCGCGCGGCGGCCCGGAGCACATGCGGATCGACCAGATCGCTCCCGACCCCGGTGGCGGAAGCGCGACCAGTGCGGTGACGCAGGGGCTCAAGTCGACCCAGGCCGCCTGGAACAAGGCGGGCGAGAGGGTGGGCGGGCTGCGCGAGGGGGTCGGTGAAGCCCTCACGAAGCTGTCCGACGGGCAGAACGGGCTCGGCGACCAGGCAGGATGCCTGACCGCCGGCGCGCAGACGGACCTGTACGACTCCTGGGCCCGTTACGTGAAGTCCGTCGGCGAGAAGTGCGGCGACGTCAAGGGAGTGCTGGAGCAGGTGGGGCACGACCTGCTCCTCACCGACGAAGGGGTGAACGCCGCCTTCGGCAACATCGACCTCAAGTACGCCGACACGCCCGCCGTCGGCGGCGACGGCGCGGGACGGTGACGGCGGCCATGGACCTCGCGACACTCAAGAACCTGAAGCCGGCCGAGTTCGAGCAGGCGGCCGACGGCTACCGGGCGGCCGGCACCATGGCCAGTGCGGCAAAGGACGAGATCGACAACGTCGTCATCGCCGGCATGAACAAGTCCCTCAGCGGCAAGGCCCTGGAAGCGGCGGTCGCCGAGCTGAAGAAGCTGTCCGCCAACTTCCACTACACACAAGCCGAATGCGGCTCGGCCGCGGTGGCACTGGGCGGCTTCGCCTACGAGATGAGCGCCGCCCGTACGAAGCTTCTGGCCGCGCTCGACGACGCGGCGGCCCGGAACTTCACCGTCGGCCCCGACGGCAGCGTCACCTACCCGGAGGCGCGGCCCGCCGACTCCGCCGAGAAGCCGTACAGCGGCGGCACGGTCGGCGGGCTGGCCGGCGACTCCGCCGATCCGACCGTCCAGGCGATCGGCCGGCAGGCGGCGAACGCCGACCCCAATCCGCATCACGCGGAGGCCCTCGCCCTCGCGGAGCGCATCGCCGGGGCCTTACGGGAGGCCACCGAGGCCGACACCAAGTGGGAACCGAAGGTCCGGGCGCTGAAGGCCGACGACGATCTCACCGTCTCCGACCGCGACTGGGCGGACGCCCGGTCCGACTCCCAGGGTGTCGCCAAGGCCGCCGCCCCCTACCTCGACAGCATCACGCCCCCGCCCGGGCACGGCACCCCACAGCAGAACGCCGACTGGTGGAAGGATCTCACCGCCGAGGAGCGGGACGCGTATCTGTCGGTGCGTCCCGATCTCCTGGGCAAGCTGGACGGCCTCCCCTCCGACGTCAGGGACGAGGCGAACCGGACCGTGTTCGACGAGAAACGGGCCGAGTACCGGATCAAGCTGGATTCGATCCCGAAGCCGCCCGCCAGTGAGTGGACATGGATCAACGCGGGCGGCTATCCGGCCAAGGTCCACACCGACGAGTGGATGGCCTGGGACAGGAAGTACGGCGACGAATACCGGCGCCTGTCGGCGTCCCTGCACGGGATGGAGTCGCTCCAGAACCGCTTCGACGACACCGGGAAGGAAGGGCTGCCGGAGGCGTACCTGCTCGGCTTCAGCCCGGAGGGCAACGGTCGCGCCATCGTCGCGAACGGGAACCCGGACACCGCGCACCACCAGGCGGTCTACGTGCCGGGCACGACGTCCAATCTGGACGGGATCGGCGGCGACATCGACCGTATGACCGAGCTGTGGCGTCAGACGAACGCGGCGTCACCGGGCGCCTCGGTCTCGACCATCACCTGGCTCGGTTACGACGCCCCGCAGAACGTCGTCAAGGACGCTCCGTTCGAGCACTACGCCTACGACGGAGCCCCCGCCTACCGGGACTTCATGGACGGGCTCGACGCCTCGCACAGCGGCTCCGGCGAGCCGCACCGCACCGCCATCGGCCACTCGTACGGCACCACGCTCATCGGCGCCGCCGCCCAGACCGGCGACCTGAACGCGGACGACGTGATCCTCGCCGGCAGTCCCGGCGTCAAGGTCGGGTCGGCCGAGGAGATGGATGTGCCGAAGGGGCATGTATGGAACGAGGAGGCCGACGACGACCCGGTGCCCGACATCGGCCGCTGGGGGCACGGCGGCAGCCAGTGGCGGCTGGGCGGCGGGGTGTTCCTCATTCCCAGCGACGAGGTCTTCGGCGCGAACCAGATGAACACGCACGCCGAGGGCAGCGGGCCCTCCGCCACGTCGGGATCCGAGGGGCACAGCCAGTACTGGGACCGGGGCTCGACCGCCCTGAAGAACCAGGCACTGGTCGTGGTCGGTGAATACGGTGACGTCACGGCTCCCGAGTAGCGGGCGGCGCGCTCCCCGGTGCCGTCGCGCGCGGGGGGGGCAGTCGTCGCGTACGGAAACGGCCGTCGCGTACGGAAACGGCCAGGCAACCGAGACAACAGAGACAGCCGAGGCAACCGAGGACTCCTATGCACCGCCCATCACGCCCGGCCCGGCTCCCCCGCCTGGCCGGCACCTCCCTGGCATTCGTCCTGACCGGTCTTCTCCTCAGTGGATGTGGCATGACTGACAGCGGTTCCACCGATTCCCCCGGCGGCGACGCCGGCACGCCCTCCGACGCGACACCGCCGCCCGGGTCCAGGATCCCCTTCGGAGGTACGGCGGCGACCGCCGACGTGGTCGCGGCGGTGAAGGAGACCTCCAGCCGGCTCTACGCATTCGCGGGCGTCCCCGGCAAAGCCTCCGAGCCCGGCCCCGGGGTCAAGGAGTGCGAGGGCAGAGACCCGAAGACGTACTTCCAGGTCTACCACCCCTGGAACTTCAAGCCGGAGTCCGGAGCCGACAACGACGTCGCCATGGCGAACCTGAAGGAGAAGCTGAGCGCGGGCGGTTGGACGGTCATGGACTCCTACCGCGACAACAGCGCGAACAAGAACCTCAACCTCGTCGCGGACAACGACGCCGAGAGGCTGAGCGTCTGGATCGTCGCGTACAGCAAGCGCGCCACCCCCAGCATCGGCCTCACGGTCACGTCCGCCTGCTACCGGGTGCCCGAGGGGCAGACGGTCGACCACTTCTGACCTCCCGGGAGCGGGCGCCTGTGATGTGCGGCGCCCCCGCCCGCCCGTAGGAGATACGGGCGGGCGGGGGCGCCGGGCCGAGGGGCGTCAGCAGTGGGGCACGGGTTCGTTGTACGAGCTGTCGTCGAGGTACACCCTGCTCACCCAGACGCCCTTGTTGCCGCTGTCGTCGTCGCCCTTGAACCAGACGGAACTGGTGTGGCCCTTGTCCGTGAAGGTCAGGCCGCTCACATAGCAGTAGACGCCATGCTTACCCGCGTACAGGATGCCTGCACGCTGAGAGATCGGCACCCAATAGGTCCACGCGCTGTACTTGAAATTCAGGCCGTAGACGGCCCGCGTCGACGCGAGCGAGTCCTGCGCCGCCTGGGCCGGTGCGGCGGTCGCCGCCAGGCCTGCCATGCCCAGGGCGGCGGCGCTGAGCATGGCGACTGCGGAACGCTTGAGCTTCATCATGCGAATCCCCTCCGGAGCGCTTGCGCTGTGTGTCGGCTGTACGTCTACGGCAACGGAACCGTCGTGGGGCACCGACACCCGGAAGCCCCGGCATCCCCGCCAGGGCCGGGACAACCGACCGACCTGGCGGGGGCGGGCGCCGCTGCCGCTGCGCGTCAGCAGTGAGGCAGGTCCGCGTTGTAGGAGCTGTCGTCGAGGTAGACCCTGCTGACGTAGACGTTGACGAAGCCTTCGTCGTCGTTGGTCTGAAGCCAGACGGTGCTGGTGTGGCCCTTGTCCGTGTAGCTCACGCCATTGGTGTAGCAGAAGACGTAGTTGATGCCCGCGTTCAAGTGGCCCGCGTGCGTGGAGGTGTACGGGTCCGGGGTCTTGTGGGTCCACGAGGAGTACTTGAAGTTCAGCCAGTACTTGGTCCGCGCCAGTGTCGGCGCGGCCGACGGCGCACCCGCCGAGACGGTCGCGTCCCGGGTGGTGGCCGCCTGCGCCGGCGCCGTCGTCGCCGCCAGGCCGGCCAGGCCCAGGGCGGCGGCGCTGAGCATGGCGACCGCGGAGCGCTTGAGCTGCATCATGGGGATCCCCTCCGTTGCACTGCGTGTGGGCCGTGCTTACGCCACAACGATGCGATGGCCACGAGGCGCACCGCGCATGGTTTTGGCTCCGGCCAAAACGACGGCCCCGAGGCGAGTTGACGAGGAGCTTCAGGCGCCCTCAAGGAGGCGGCAGCCCAAGGGAGTTGTGGCATGGATGACGCGCTTGCCGTCGCGCCGGGAGGAGACGAGTCCGCTGTCCCGCAACACGGCCAGTTGCTGGCTGACGCTCGGCAGGGACATCCCCGTCGCCTCGGCGAGATCTGACGTCGTGGCGTACGCGAGCGAGGCGGCCTCGTGCAGGAGCGCGGCGCGGGTGGTGCCGAGCAGGCGGGGCAGCGCGTCCGGGGAGGCGAGGGCCTCGTGGGTCTTGTCGACCGGGTAGAGGAGCACCGGCCGCAGTTCGTCGTCGGCCATGGTGACGGGCCGCCGCCAGCAGAAGTACGACGGCACCAACAGCAGTCCCCGGCCCCGCAGATGGAGATCGCGCTCGACCGGATAGTCGACGGACAGGACGGGCGGCTCCCATGCCGCCATCGGACGCAGGCTGTTCAACAACGCCTGTGTGCCGCCGTCCACGACGGCGCGGGTCCGCAGGGCCAGGTCGACGGCCACGGTCGCGCCGATGCGTTCCCACAGCGGCGCGATGAACTCCCCGTGGTACGTACGGAGGTTGGCACCCAGGGAGGCCAGCGTGGCCGCGTCCCCGCGCGCCAGTTCCGCGCCCGCCCACGGTCTGCCGCCGGTCTGCGCCAGCAGGGTCAACTCGTGGCGCAACCGCCCTCGTGGCGTCGCGAGCACCCGCTCGATGCCCGTCTGCAAGGTGGCGGGGCCGCCCTCGACGTGCGGGGTGAGGAAGTCCGGGAAGTAGGCGGCCCTCGGCACCAGGCTGTGCAGCGCCGACGCCGCCGTCCGGGCCGCCGCGCTCCGCCGGACCAGATGCGCGACTCTTTTCCGCCACGGATCGAAGGCGACGGCCCCTTCACGCGTCTGTAACTGGCACAGACTGCACACGATCTCCCATAACGGATCCGGGCCCCGGGCGATCCGTACGGTCTCCAGGTCACTGCTGGTGAAGTGGATGCGCAGCATGGCGTCCCCCCGTCGGCCACTGTCTCCGCTAAAAATCCTTACCACACAGAACATTCCAGGCAAGGGCTATCTCAGCCAAGGCCGGCGCGCGAGGCGGCCCGCGATCGAGGGGCATCGCCACGGTCCCGGCCCCTCCGCCCCCATGGACCCGGAATCGGCCCCACCGGCGCCGCCCGACGCCGTCCGACGTCATCCGGCATCGCCCGACGTCATCCGGCGGCCATCGGAGCGCATGAATCGCGCCAACTACCTTACTCACCCGTAAAGTTCATCTGCTCTCGCCGTGAAGAGCTTGTGCCCATGACATGCCCTCGTCATCATGGCGCTTGCGCACTCCATCTACCCGCATAGATCCCTTGCGCGGGCGGCTTACGGGGGCGCTTCCAGGTACCTCCGCCCCACCCTGCGCCGGCTTCCGGCAACCCCGCACCAGCCATCCCCCATGCAGGAGGAACGATCCCCGTGAGACCTCGTCCCACCCGACGACGCGGCACCCTCACCGCCACCGCGGCCACCCTCGTCGCCCTCTTCGCGGCCCAGACGCTGAGCGCCGCCGCCACCGCCACCGCGGCTTCCGCCAAGACCCCGGCCCCGTCCCACGGCCGGACCGCCGCGGCCGCCGCCCTGGCCCACTCCCACGCGACCACCAAGGCCGCGGTCACCTCGGCCCAGGAGCGGGCGGCCCGGGACATCGCGCGTTCGCTCGGCGACGCGTCCTGGAGCAAGCACCTGCGTACGGCGGCCCTGAAGTCCGCCGACGTGCCCGTCACGGCCCAGGCGACCGGCGCCCTCAAGACCCGGCTCGCCGCCGCCGACCGCGACATCGCCGAGGCCAAGGGCCTCAACGCCGCCAAGACGGGCGCGCTCCTCCAGCTCCGCCTCGGCGCCGACTCGATGCGTTCCGCGCTCTCCGCCGGCGAGGAGCCGTGGGTGGCCGCGGCCGTCTCCGACGACGACGCGACCACCATCACCGCGTACGACAGCGAGGGCGTGGCCCACGTCCTGGACGCCCGCACCGAGCCCTCGCACCCCGTGTACGTCGTCGACGTCGACGGCGACAAGGCGCTCGCGGCCGGCCTGGACGTCATGCGCCAGGAACTGACCAACGCCGGCGTCGAGTCCGCCGCGCCCCAGACCGTGACCGCCGCCGCTCCGGCGGCCACCGCCCCGAAGACGGCCGCTGCCGCCGCCACCGCGGGCTTCTGGACGACCAAGATCACGGCCGTCAACGTCAAGGACGTCAAGGAGCCCTGGTTCAAGGGCGCCGCCGAGATCTACAGCCTCGTCAGCGGCTTCGGCCAGGACGGCAAGGTCCGCGTCGACCCCGTCGACATGCCGTACCTCGACAAGGCGAACGTCGTCTACCGGCCGAACCAGATCCTCGTCAACTGGTCGTACTACAAGTACAACCTGGCCGACGCCGTCATGATGGAGGAGGACGGCAGCACCAACTACCGCGACCTCGCCAAGGCGATCGCCGCCGTCCTGCTCACCATCGTCGACCACGGCGCCTACATCCCGCTCGTCAACGCCATCCTGGACGCCATCCCGGACAACTGGTGGACCGACGACCCGGACTACGTCGACAGCTGGTACACCCTGGCCCAGGCCAACAAGGGCACCTACTACGGTGCCAGCAACAACGGCTACATGACCGTCGAACCGTACTTCGTCTCGCAGCTCTGACGCGAGCCGAGCACACGCCTCAGCACCAGCACCAGAGCTGACACCGCTCTGACATCGCTCTGACACACGGGGCACGGGACCTGGACCCGGCATGAACGGGGTCTGCGGGGAGGGACATTCCCCGCAGGCCCTTCCGTGTTTCCCGGCGGAGCGACGGGTGCGGCCCGTGCGATACGGCCCTGTCAGGGCACCTCACCCCGGCTGCGGCGATTCACGTACGCCGTCGAGGCGCTCAGCCGTTCCGCCGGGGTGGCCACCCGTACGCTGTCCGGCTCGCAGTCCCACTCCAGGCCGCCGCCGATGGGCCGCACCTGGAGGTAGGGGCCTTCGTGCCCCATGACGGTTCCTACCTTGCCCGTACCCGTGTCGATCACGTACGAGCCGATGGGCGGCTTCATCCCCGCCCCCTTTCGCTCCCGTGCCGCGCGTCGACGGAGCCGGCCGGACCCGAAGAACCCACCGGACACAGCAGGTCCACCGGGCCCGTCGGGTCGGGCGCGCAGTCCGCGTAGACCTTCAGAAGCGCCTCGGTCAGCTGCCGCGCCGTATCCGCCGGGCAGCGCCCGAGGTCGACCAGCGGCGCCCGGGGAGGCTCCACGCCCAGCGTGACCGCGTCGAGGCCGAGCGACGGCAGGGTGATCCCGACCCGTTCGAGCGCGTCACCCAATTCCCTCACCGCCTCACAGACTTCCTCCGTCGATCGCATGTTGTCGTTTTCCATCAACCGCTTCCTTTCCGGTTCAATTCCCGCTTGAGGCAACCAGAGTGGCGGACGATCCGTAGAATCGGGATACGCACTGCGAGTACAACAGTGCTGTGCCAGATGGGAGTTAATCCATGGCCAAAGCCAAGAACAAAGAAGTCTGGGAGTTCTTCGGTGAACTCCTCAAAGAACGACGCGAAGCGGCGAACCTCAGCCGGAACGAGCTGGGTGTACGGGTGTTCGTCTCCGGCACCTACATCCGCCTGTTCGAGGAAGCCGTACGAAAGCCCCAGCTCGACGTGGCCGAGCGCATCGACGTGGTGCTCAAGACCGACGGCATCTTCGCCCGGACGTGCCGCAAGCTGGTCAACGGTTCGCCGTACGCGACCTACTTCAACGACGTGGCCGAGCTGGAGGCCCAGGCCACGAAGCTCTGCGAGTTCGCACCGACCGTCATGCCGGGGCTGCTCCAGACCGCCGAGTACGCGCGAGCGGTGACCATCGCGGCAAACCCGTTCGCCTCGGAGGAATACATCGAGGAGAAGGTGAGTTCGCGTATTGATCGGCAGGTAATACTGCAGGACGAAACACGCCCGGAGTACTGGGTCGTCGTACACGAGAACACCCTGCTCACTCCTGTGGGTGGACCCGAGGTCATGGCACGGCAGTTGGAGCACATCGCGGAACTGATCCGTAAGCGCTGGCTCCTGGTCATGGTTCTGCCGCGCGACACTGGGGCGCATGCCTCCATGGGCGGCTCGCTCAAGCTCATGGACTTCGCGGATCAACCGCCGGCGGCCTACACGGAGACGGAGTTCTCGGGGACACTCCTGGACGATCCGGCGGTGGTGAAGGAGGCACAGCGCGCCTACGATCTGCTCAGGGTCGCCGCGCTGTCGCCGGAGGCGTCCCTGGCCCTGATCGAATCGGCGGCGGAGGATTTCAGACGATGCGCCAGTACGACCTGACCCGCGCCCACTGGTTCAAGAGCTCCTACAGCAACGGGCACGGCGGCGACTGCGTCGAGGTCTCGTATGACTTCACCAGCGCCTCTTGGCGAAAGAGCTCCTACAGCAACGGTGAAGGGGGCGACTGCGTCGAGGTCTCCTACGACTTCACCGGCACCACTTGGCGGAAGAGCTCCCACAGCAACGGCGAAGGAGGCTCCTGCGTCGAGGTCCTGGACGGCGTCCCCGGTGTGATCCCCGTCCGTGACAGCAAGGTCCCCGACGGTCCCGCCCTCGTCGTCCCGGAGGCCGCCTGGGCGACCTTCGTCGACGGAGTGAAGGCGTGACGGCCCCCTCGCCCCGAATACGACTGGACGACAACGTCGTCCTGCGCCGATTGGAAGACCCGGGGGATCTTCCCGAACTCCACCGGGTCATCGGCGAATCACTCGACCACCTCGAACCGTGGATCTCCTGGACCGAGGTGTACAGCCTGGAGTGGACGGCGACGTTCCTGTCCCGGCGGGTCGAACGATGGGGACAGAACGAGTACACGTACGCGGTCGTCCTCGACGGAGCGATCGCCGGTGCCTGCCAGTTGCACCGGTACGACCACATCCCTAACGACGCCTACGAGATCGGCTACTGGCTGCACCCCGCCGCCACCGGCCTCGGTCTGGCCACGCGGGCGGTACGGGCCCTGGTGGAGCAGGCGTTCGGGATGCCGGACGTCGCACGGCTCATCGTGTCCCACGACGTCGACAACCACGCCAGCGCTTCCGTCCCCTCGCGCCTCGGCTTCACCGAACTGCCGACACCCGTCCTGGACGACGGCGTCGAGACCCGCGTCTGGCACCTCGACCGCCCCTCGCCCTCACCCTCATCCTCGCCCTCGCTCTGAGCCGCGCGACCACCCGGCCGGGCGCGCCGCCCCTACTCGTACCGGTACTTCAGCGACTCCGCCTCCATCCGCTTGATGTCGGCGATCGTCAGCTCCGGCATCCGCAACTGGGCCAGGGTCACCTCGGCCGAGGTCGGCTGGGCGTCCGCGGGCAACCACTCCTCCGGCTTCCAAGCCGCGCTGCGCATCAGCGACTTGGGGCAGTGCGGGTAGACCTCCTCGATGCCCACCACCAGCGCGCTGGCGGGCGGCTTACCCACGGCCGTCAACTGCGACAGCAGCTCCGGACGGGTGGAGATACAGGCGCGGCCGTTCACCCGGAGCGTCGTGGTGCGCCCCGGGACGAGGAACAGCAGCCCGGCCCGTCCGGTGGCGAGCACGTTCTGCCAGGTGTCCAGCCGCTTGTTGCCGGTCGCGTCCGGAATCGCCAGCGTCCGGTCGTCCAGGACGGCGACGAACCCGGCGGGACCCCCGCGCGGCGACACGTCGCAGTTGCCCTCGGCGTCCGTACTGGCGACCATGACCAGCGAGGAACAGCCGATCAACCGCCGCGTCTGCGCGGTCAGTTCGGTCATCTGCTTGCGCCTGGCCCCCTCACTCGGAAGCGCGTACACCTGGCGCAACTCCTCCTGGTCGCGCACGGCGTCGCGGCGGAGCGAGTCAAAGACACTGTCATCAGCGGGTGTCGTCATGCCCCGACCCTATGGGGGACCGCCCCGCAGTGGATCTTGCCCTGAAGGTCACGAACCGCTCCTCCTCCAACCGGGCCGCGACCGCGAGCCCCGCTGCCTCCAGGAGCGCGGCGATCCGCGCCGCGGGCAGGCGGTGGGACTCGTACGACACGGGGAGTCCGCCGTACGCCTCGGTGGGCCTGCGGCGCTCCCCCGAACCGATGTGCCCCGCGAGCATCAGCAGCCCGCCGGGAGCCAGCGCGCGGCGGAACTCGGCGAAGACGTCGGGCAGGAGCGCGGGCGGGGTGTGGTGGGTGGAGTAGTACGCGAGGAGGCCGGCGAGCGCACCGTCGCGGACGGGCAGCGCGGTCATCGACGCGACGGCGAACGGCAGATGGGGGTAGGCCCCGCCGGCGAGTTCGGCCATCCGCCCGGACAGGTCGAAACCAAGGGCTTGTACGCCGCGCTCCGCCAGGTACGCGGTGACCCGCCCGGGCCCGCACCCCACATCCGCCACCGGCCCCGCGCCCGCCGTCTCCTCGGCGAAGGCGTCCAGCATGGCCCGGGACAAGGGATCCAACGCGGCGGGTGGCGGCACGAGTTCGGCGTACGCGGCGGCGACAGTGTCGTACGACTCCCGCACCGCCGCGAGGTAGGCGGGCTCGGCGGGCTTGGTGATCTCGGCAGGCTTGGTGCTCTCGGTGGGCTCGGTGCTCTCGGCCATGGGGCCGCACCCTACGCCCACCGGGCCCGGGCGGTGCTCACGGCGCCGTGAGACCGGGGCGCCTCGACGCCGACAGCCCCAGCGCCAACGCCAGGAGGAAGAGGCCGGCCGACACCAGCCATGCCCCCGCGCTGCCGGCCGGGTAGAGGGCGAGGGCCCACCAGGTGTGGGTCGCGTGGCCGCCGGCGTCGTGGGCGCGGCCGAGCATCAAGTTGAGGATGAGGAACGCGAGTCCGGCCACTGTCGCGGCGGCCTCGTTGGAGAGCCGCCGGACGAGGAGGGCGAGGGCGAGGAGCAGAGTGACGTTGCGGGCGAAGTCCAGGCCCACCACGAGGCCGGCGCCGTGCGCGAGCAGCACGGTGAGGGCGACGGCGCCCTGGTCGAGCCGGTGGACGGGGACGACCGCCGTGGTCTCGGCCGCGAGGAGCCGCCGGTCCAGGCAGTACATGACCGCGACGACGACGATGACGGGGGTGAAGTAGGTGACGCGGGCCCCCGCCATTCCGCCGTTCAAACTCGGCACGGGCACCTCGCCGGTCCCCACCGTGCCGCTCGTCAGCACGAGCAGGACGAGCGCGACGGGGACGGTCCACCAGCGTCGTACGACGAACGTGTAGCGGTTCACGAGGCGATCCCGGAGCAGGACTCCCGGCTCACCGCGGCCTTGCCGAACCAGTCGAGCTGCCGCTTGGCCGACAGACGGCGGACTTCCTGGAGCGCGGTCCATTCGCCGTCGGGCATCGACTGGCGCACGGTCTTCTCGTCCGTGCCGATCGCCAGGGCGGCCCAGCCCGTGGGGACGGCCCCCGCCCGCCGGCAGTCGGCCGTCCCGGCGAGCGCGGCGGTACCGATCACGGCCGACTGGGCCAGATTCGCCGCGTACTGGTCGGCATCGGGCCGGGCGTCGCGCGGCGGGAGCCCCCAGAACAGAGGCCATGTGCCCGCGTCGAGCGGGGACGCGTCGGAGGTGATGCGAAGCTCCCGGGGTGCGGTGAGGCCGGCGGCCTCCAGGCGGGCCAGGGGGGCCAGCGCGTCCCGCCGCAGCTTCTCGGCGTACGGCCGGTACTCCGGCGGCACACACACGCGCGGCGCCTCGCCCACGCATGTCAGGGCGATGTCGCGCGGGCTCGTCGGCCGTTCGTAACCCCAGTCGGCGACCAGGACACGGCCGGTGCCGAAGGTGATCGCCAGTACGGCGAGGGCGGCGCACACGCCCCAGGTCCGGCGGCGCATCCGCACGAGGAGTCCGGCGGCCAGCGCCAGCGCCGCGACGACGGCCCACGGCACGGCGTACGCGGCGGTTGTACGGATGTCGGTGACCGTCGACGCCCCGTCGATGAAGCCGCCGAGGTGGCGCGGCCAAGGGCTGTTGGAGGTGTGCGGCAGGACGAGCCAGGCCCAGCAGCCGATCCCGGCGACCGGCGCCGCGATGCTGCGCGGCAGCGCCTCACCCACGAACCAGCCGATGACCAGCCAGCCGAAGGGAAGCACGATCAGATGCACCACGGCGAGCCAGCCGGCCCCGCCCGGCCACACGCCCGTGGCCCTGCGCGCCATGACGAGCGCGCCCGCGACGAGCAGGAGGTGCAGGATCAGTACCGGTGTGACGGCGCGGAAGAGCTGTCGGGGCGCACGGCGCGCGCCGACGGTACGGAGGGGCCCCAGGAGGCGGTGGCGCCCGGCTTCCCACGCGGAGGCCCCGGCCACCGCGGGCGCGATGATCGCCATGCCGTAGGCCGCCAGCTCGCCGGGCTCCACTCCGTACCCGGAGGATGCGACGAAGGTGGCACTATCGATGTACAGACCGGCGTAGAGCATGGCGGGCAGCACCAGCCAAAGCACGGCCAATGAACGGAAGTTCGCCCATGTGATCACTCGGCCGCCTCCAGCAGCGAGGCGTACGCGCTCTCCAGGCGCCGGCCCGGCGCGGCGTCGGGTCGCGCGTGGGCGTCGAACTCCTCGACCGTTCCCTTGAACCTCGCCCGGCCCGATTCGAGGACGACGACCTCGTCGAACGCCTCGTCGAGGTCGCCGATGTCATGGGTGGAGACGATCACGTGGACCGAGCCCCGCAGCGAGATCAGCAAGTCGAGGAATCTGCGCCGCTGATGCGGGTCAAGACCCACGGCGGGTTCGTCGAGAAGCAGCAATTCCGCCTCGTGGACAAGGGATTGAGCGAGGGCGATCCGCTGTTGCTGGCCCCCTGAAAGGGTCTTGACCTTGTCGTTCATCCGGTCGGCGAGGCCGACCCGTTCGATCGCCTCCGGAGCCGCGCGCCAGGCGTCGCGTTCCCGCATTCCCTTGAGCCATCCGACGTACGCGACGTGCTCTCTGCACGTCATCCCGGGGAGGAATCCGGGGCGTTGCGGCAGCCAGGAGACTTTGCGCCGGTACGTTCGGGCGCTCCCGCGATTCGCCGGGTCGAGGGAGCCGTAACGGACGCTTCCCGACTGAGGCTTCGAGGCGCTGGCGCCGAGGGAGAGAAGCGTGCTTTTACCCGCGCCGTTGGGGCCGAGGAGAACGGTGTGGCCGGGCGAGAACTCCAGATCGATCCGGTCGAGAACGGGTCGCGATGTCCGGGAGTACCGGAACGTGCAGGACTGGTAGTGCAAGGGCATGGAAAGCACCTCGGCCGAGGGCACCTCCGGCACCACGCCGCTGGTGCGATCGGTGCGATCGGCGAACTCGATCGTGGTCGTTCCACCCGTGCCCTCCCGGCGAGGGGATGCGCGCCGGGCGCGACTCCTGTCAGGTCTCCGGGCCAACTCGCCGGAATGGTGGATGGGTTGGTCGATGCGGGCTTCGCGAACGTATCCAGGCATACGAGAAGCGCTCAACCAGGAGGTGCTTTCCGGCCGGAAGTCCGTCACCTTGGCTACCGGCGCGGGGCGCCGTCGGACCCGGGGCGCGGCTGGGATCACGCAGGGCGCCGGGCCCGGTGCGCCGCCGGGCTCGCGGCGCACCGTCGGGCCCGGTGGCCGGCCGGGCCCGGTGCGGCTCAGCTCTTGCCGAGGGTGCGGCCGAGGAGGGCGAGCAGTCGCTCCCAGTGGCGTTCCAGGCCGGAGGGGCTGAACGCCTCGGTGTCGGCCATGGTGAAGCCGTGGGTCGTGTCCGGGTAGATCTCGCAGGTGTCGCGGGCGCCCGCCGCGTCCAGGGCGTCGAAGAGCGTGCGGGTGATCTCCGGCGTCATGTCGCCCTCGGCGAGGCCGAGATGGACCTCGGCGGCCAGCGTGGGGATGAGGAGGTGCGGGCTGTCGGGCTCCTCGTTGACCACGGCGGCGGGGTGGAACCCGGCGACGGCGGCCACCCGGTCGGGGTGGGCGGCGGCGGTGCTCAGCGCGAGCATGGCGCCGATGCAGTAGCCGGTCACGGCGACCGGCCCCTCGGCGACCTCCGGCCGGCCGGCGAGGAAGTCCAGGTATGCCTCGGCGTCGCGCAGGACGCGTTCGGGGGTGACGCTCTCCCTGAGGAGGGGGACCAGCTCCGCGAAGATCTCGGGCCGGCTCTCCGTGGCGATGAACGCGGGGAGCTCGACCACCGGCGCCGGGCCGTGGCGGTAGTAGAAGTTGGGGACGAGGACGTAGTACCCGTGGCCGGCCAGCTCGCGGGCCATCTCCTCCAGCACGGGCCGCACGCCGAACACGTCCATGTACATCAGCACGGCCGGGTAGCGCCCGCCGCCGTCGGGGTAGGCGGCGAAGGCGTCGGCCTGACCGTCGGGGGTGGGGACGCGCAGCGTCTGGGTGGGCATGAATCGTTCTCCTGTCGTGGTCGAACGTCGTCGAACCCGTCGAGCGCCGCCGAGCGCCGTCGAACTCGTCGAACTCGCCGAACTCGCCGAACTCGTCGGTGTCTGCTCCATCGACATCCGTGTCCGGTGGCGGCGGCGGGAGCGGGAGCGGGAGCGGACAGACCCTAGCCCGCCCCGGGCCCGGGCCGCCGTGCCTTTTCTCCGCGTGGCGAAGGTTCCCCCTGGTGGCGGACCCGTAGCGGCCCCGAACTCCGGACGTCCCTCCGCCGGTGGAGCGCGCGGAGACCGGATGGAACCGTAACTGCCGTTTGCTGCACGCCAGTTCATGGATTCGTAAGGGATCGTCCGGAAAATCCTTGTACGGGCGGGGCGGCGAGCGCCTACCCTGCGGCCGTGATCGACTGGAACAGCATCGAAGCCGCCGACTACGCCGTACCCGGCGACCGGCCCCTGAACAACCTCGTGGACGAACTCTCCCGCGCCCTCGCGGACCCCGACCCGGCGATCCGGGACGGCGCACCCTACGGCGTTCTCGCGACCTGGATAGAGCGCGGGACGATCGGGCCCGAGCGGCGGCTGGAGCTGGGGGACGAGATGGCCGCCCGGTTCGCCGATCCGCGTACCGAGGCCCGTACCTTCGCTCCCCTCGTCCTCGACATGCTGGTGGGCGCGGGGGACTTCAAGGCCGACTGGGTGGACGCGTTCGCGCGCTGGTATCCGGCGGAAGCGGATCTGCGCGGCCACGACGAGACCCTCGGCTGGCTGCACGCGGTGGCGCACGGCGCGGACCTCCTCGCCTCCTTCGGCCTCCACCCCGAGGTGACGCCGACGCGGATGCTCGACCTCGCCGCCGCCCGGCTGACGGCGCCCACCGACCATGTCTACGACCAGTTCGAGGACGACCGCCTCGCCCGCGCGATCGGCCGGGTCCTCACCCGCGCCGACCTGAGCGCCGACGACTCCACCGGCTGGCTGGACGCGATCGCCGACCGCTTCGGATCCGACCGCGTCAGCACCCCGGTGCCCGCCCACATCAGCAACTGTCTGCGCACCCTGCGCCAGCTCTACGTCCTCGCCGACCGGGGCGTGCGCGCCACCTTCGACTCGCCTGCCGTGCCCCTGCGCCACGGCGCGGCGGTCAAGGCGGCCGTGGCGGTCACGCTGGACCGGATCGTCAGACGCTGACCCGGGGGGGCGGGGTCCCTCCGGCCCCTCCGGCCCCTCTGGCCCCTCTGGCCCCTCCGGTTCCGCCGAATCCCGCCACCTCGGACAGCGTCCCCGAACCGCCGCCCGGGCGGAATCCCCGCACGGGAGCCCGCCCGGAGCTCCATGCCCCCTCCACACTCCGGGATTCTGACGGGCGGCCCTCCCGGTAGCTCCGGTTCCGGACCTACTCTCCCGTTATGTCGATCTTGAATCCGATACCCCTCCTCCAGGGCCGGGGCGGCGCCACCCTGTCCGCCGAGCCGGACTGCCTGGTCTTCGAGCGGCCCGGCGAGGAGCTGACGATCCGCCTCAGGGCCGTCGCGCGGGTACGGGCCGAGGAGCGGGCGGTGGCCGTCGAGCTGCGGGCGCGGGCCGGGGCGGAGCCGCTGGTGTACCGGATCGACGACGTGAGCGAGGTCTCCGCGACCCTCTTCACCAAGGGTGTGAACGCGCTGCTGCCCAAGCCGGGGGCGGCCGAGGAAAGCACGGACGGCGAGGAGGGCAAGGACAACAAGGGCGACGGGGGTGACGGGGGTGACGGGGGTGACGAGGAGATCGACGGCGCCGCGTTCGCCGTCCTGCGCACCCGGCGGCCGGCCTGGCGCCGGCGGTTCCTGCACCGGATCAAGTGGCTCGTCCTCGGCTGCCAGGGCCTGATGGCCGTCATGAGCGTGGCCGCGCTCGTCGCGGGCGACGCGGGCACGGCCCTCGCCATGGTGCCGTTCGGTTTCATCGCCACGGCCGGGTTCGGCGTCGGCGGCTATCTCCTGGGGAACTGGCGCCGCGAGCGGCGCCTGGTCAAGCGCGGTGTCACCGTCGTCGCGGAGATGGCCGAGCCGGGCACGTACCTCTACCGGGACCCCACCGGCATCCGGCGGGTCCTGCCCCACTGGGGCGAGGGGCCCGCCGTGCCGGTCGCGTACGACGCGCGGGATCCGTCGGATGTCGTGGCGCTCCAGCTTCCGGCCGCCCGACGGCTGAACGCGGGGTTCGGCGCCTTCCTCACCTTCTGCGCGCTCGACGCGGTGGCGATGATGGCCGTCTTCCTGGACGGGGCCCGCTAGGACCGAGGCCGTTCCCCGCTTGAACGCCGCCTGCCCCGCCCTCGGGGACCCATGCAGGCGTTTTTCGACCGGGATCACTCCCGCCGGGCCGGCGACGGACGTGCCGAGGTGCGGCCGGGCATCGCGGCGGTGCGCGAGGACGCAACGGCGGATGCCACGCACCCCGGGGCACGTGGCATTCTGGGAAGGAACCCGAGACTCCCTTTGAGAACCCATAAGTCAGCCTTATGGGGCCATAGACCGGGGGCGGGTACTGATCATCCTTCCGTGTTATTTAGGCTGGCCTAAGTGTCGGCGGCTGCGCCGCCACCTCGTTTGTGTGAAGGGAATCCAGACATGCCCCGCCCCCTCCGGGTTGCGATCGTCGGCGCCGGCCCCGCCGGTATCTACGCCGCCGACGCGCTGCTGAAGTCCGAGGCCGCTGCCGAGCCGGGCGTGTCCATCGACATCTTCGAACGGATGCCCGCGCCCTTCGGCCTGATCCGTTACGGCGTCGCGCCCGACCACCCGCGCATCAAGGGCATCATCACCGCCCTCCACCAGGTCCTCGACAAGCCGCAGGTCCGCCTCTTCGGCAACATCGACTACGGCACCGACGTGCACCTCGACGACCTGCGCGCGTTCTACGACGCGGTGGTCTTCTCCACCGGCGCGATGGCCGACCGCGAGCTGCGGATCCCGGGCGTCGAGCTGGACGGTTCGTACGGCGCGGCCGACTTCGCGTCCTGGTACGACGGGCACCCGGACGTGCCGCGCACCTGGCCCCTGGAGGCCGAGAAGGTCGCCGTCCTCGGCGTCGGCAATGTCGCCCTCGACATCGCCCGCATCCTCGCGAAGACCGCCGAGGAGCTGCTGCCGACCGAGATCCCGGCCAACGTCCACGAGGGCCTCAAGGCCAACAAGGCCACCGAGATCCACGTCTTCGGCCGCCGCGGCCCGGCGCAGGCCAAGTTCAGCCCCATGGAGCTGCGCGAGCTGGACCACTCCCCGAACATCGAGGTCATCGTCAACCCCGAGGACATCGACTACGACGAGGGCTCGATCGCCGAGCGGCGCAAGAACAAGCAGACCGACATGGTCGCCAAGACCCTGGAGAACTGGGCGATCCGCGACGTCGGCGACCGCCCGCACAAGCTCTTCCTGCACTTCTTCGAGTCCCCCGTCGAGATCCTCGGCGAGGACGGCCGGGTCGTCGGCCTGCGCACCGAGCGCACCGAGCTGGACGGCACCGGCAACGTCAAGGGCACCGGCCAGACCACCGACTGGGACGTCCAGTCCGTCTACCGGGCCGTCGGCTACCTCTCCGACGAGCTGCCCAAGCTGCCGTGGGACGTCGCCGCCGGCACGGTCCCGGACGCGGGCGGCCGGGTCATGGAGGGCGACGCCCCCATGCCCTCCACGTACGTCACCGGCTGGATCCGCCGCGGCCCCGTCGGCCTCATCGGCCACACCAAGGGCGACGCCAACGAAACCGTGGCCAACCTGCTCGACGACCACGCGAACGGCCGGCTGCTCTCCCCCGAGTCCCCGGAGGAGGCCGCGGTCGTGGCCTTCCTGGAGGGCAAGGGCCTCACGTACACGACGTGGGAGGGCTGGTACAAGCTCGACGCCGCCGAGAAGGCGCTGGGCGAGCCGCAGGGCCGCGCGCGCGTGAAGATCGTCGAGCGCGAGGACATGCTGCGCGCGAGCGAGGCCGTCACGCCGAAGCAGGCGTAGGGGCGTACGGGCGTACGGGCGTACGGGCGTACGGGCGTACGGGCGTACGAACGCAGTAGGCGTACGCCAGTGGGGCGGGTCGGCCGGGTTTCCGGCGGGCCCGCCTCCGTCGTGTCCGGGCCCGGTCGGTTTCCGCCTCCGCCGGGGCCCGGCACCGCCGGATCCCGGTTCCCGAGCGCCCCGGCGCCGCCAGGTCCCGGCTCCATCCGTCAGATCCCGGCGGCCCCCGGGCCCGCGCCGGGAGCGACCAGACCCGACTCGTACGCGACGATGACGAGCTGGGCCCGGTCGCGCGCGCCGAGCTTGCCCATGATCCGGCTGACGTGGGTCTTCGCGGTGAGCGGACTGAGGCCGAGTGTCTCCGCGATCCCGGTGTTGTTCAGGCCCCGGGCCACCAGGGTGAGCACCTGCCGCTCACGCTCCGACAGATCCTCCGGCCCGGCGTCGCCGCCCCGGACGGGCGCCTCGGGTGCCGCGAGGACCCGGGAGATCAGCCGCGCGGTCGGGCCGGGCGAGAGCAGCGACTCCCCCGCAGCGACCGTACGGATCGCGGCCAGCAGCTCCGCCGGGCGGATGTCCTTCACCACGAAGCCGGACGCGCCCGCCCGCAGCGCCTCCAGGATGTGTTCGTCCGTGTCGTACGTGGTCAGGACGAGCACCCGGACCCCGGCCAGGTCGTCGTCGGCGGCGATCAGCCGGGTGGCCTCGATGCCGTCGAGTTCCGGCATCCGTACGTCCATCACGACCACGTCCGCGCGCGCCGAGCGGACCAGCTCCACCGCCTCCGCGCCTGTGCCCGCCTGCCCGACGACCTCCATGTCGGGCGCCGAGTCGACGAGCATCGCGAAGGACGCCCGTACCAGCGTCTGGTCGTCGGCCAGCAAGACCCTGATCACACCGCTCGCACCGCTGGCGCCGCTCACACCGTTCGCACCACTCACGCCGTCGCCTCTCCCGTCTCGCTCGCCGGCTCGCTCGGTGCCTCCCGCATGTCGAGCGGCAGCGCAGCCCTGACCTCGAAGCCCCCGGCCCCGTCCGCGCGCGGACCGGCGTCCAGGGTGCCGCCCACGCTGCGGGCCCGCTCGCGCATGCCGAGGATCCCGTAACCGGAATCACTCGATCCGGGACTGCTCGTCACCCTCTCCTGGAGCGCCGGGCCGTCCACCAAGCCGTCCACCGCACCCTCGTCACGGACCCGTACCGTCAGCGTCCGCGCCCCACCTGTCCCACCCACCTCACCCGCCACGCCGATGTCCACCCGTACCGCCGCGCCCGACCCCGCGTGCCGGACGGCGTTGGTCAGCGACTCCTGCACGATCCGGTACGCCGTCGCGCCGACCGCCGCCGGGACCCGTACGTCCCCGATCCGCACGGTCAGCTCACCGCGGGCCGCACGGACCAGGTCCGGCAGTCCGGCCAACCCGGGCAGCGGGCCCTGCTGGAGGGCCGGGCCGTCGGCGCGCAGCACGTCGAGCGTCGCCCGCACCTCGGCGCGGGCCTCCCGGCAGGTGTCGGCGATACCGTCGAGGGCCCGAGCGAGCGCCGCCCGGTCCAGCCGGCCGGGGTCGGCGACCAGCAGATGGGCAGCGACGGAGGTCTGCACCCCGACGAGGGTGATGGAGTGGGCGAGCAGGTCGTGCAGATCGCGGGCGATCCTCAACCGCTCGTCGGCGACCCGCTGTTCGGCCAGTCGCTCCGCTTCCCGTTCGGCCTTCTCCACGGCGCTCGCCGCCAGTTGGCGGTGCAGCCGGATGCTCGTACCGAACACCATGATCGCGATCACCCAGCCCGACACCCGCAGGATGTCCGCGTAGTCGTGGGGACTGACCGCGAGTTGGATGACCAGCTCGATACCGGTGACGGCCGCGCCGACGGTGGCGGTGCGACGCGGCGAGCCGGTCACGGCGACGGTGTAGAGCAGCACCAGCGAGGCGGGGATGGGGGCCACGTGCATGTAGTCGAGCGCGTGGTACGGCGCCACCAGGGGGATCTGCGCCAGCAGCGCGGGCATCGGGTGGCGGCGGCGCCAGACCAGCGGGACGTGCAGCCCCAGGAGCAGCGCCCAGCCGAGGGCGTCGGGCCGTCGGCCGTCGACGACCAACTGGGCGGACAGGGCCGACATGAGCGCGAGTCCGGCAGCGATCGCGGCGTCGCGCCGCACCGGGTGCGGCGCGTCCCGTAGATCGCGGGTGAGAGCGGCGACGAGGTCCACGAGCCCCATCCTGCCTCCGTACAAAGGTAGTTGGGAGACTCCGGAGGAGATGGCCGGGATGGCCGGGGCGGGATGCCCACTCCCGGCCCGACCTCCGTTCCCCGCCTCGACCGGCTCTACCAGCCCGGTCGGCCCAGTCAGTGGGCGCGGCCCGAACGCCCTTCATAATCCGGCCTGTTGCCAGGATCCGGCTGCCCGCCGCCAACCACATGGCGCCGGGACAGCGGGCCGGGCCACCACACCCGGTGGTTCAGCAGCACGCTCGCACCCGTCACCAGGTATGTACGGACGAGGAAGGTGTCGAGCAGCACGCCGACCGCGATCACCAGGCCGATCTCCGCCAGTTGCACCATCGGCATGTTGAGCAGGACGCCGAAGGTGGCGGCGAGGACGAGACCCGCCGAGGCGATCACTCCGCCGGTGGTGCGCAGCGCGGTCAGCGCGGCAGCCCGGGGTTCGGCGCCCGCCAGGCATTCCTCGCGGGTCCGGTGCATCAGGAAGATGCCGTAGTCGACGCCGAGGGCGACCAGGAAGACGAAGGAGAGCAGCGGCAGGCTCTGGTCGGTGCCCGCGTAGCCGAAGACCGGTTCGAAGACCATGCCGCCGATACCGAGGGCGGCGCCCCAGACGGCGACGACGGCGGCGACCAGCAACAGCGGCGCGACCAGGCTGCGCAGCAGCAGGATCAACACGATCAGCACCGAGACGAGAACGAGCGGGACGACGACCCTGGCGTCCCGGGCGCTGGTCTCGGTCAGGTCGATCTGTTCGGCGCTCGGGCCGCCGACGAGCGCGCCGTCCCCCACCTCGGCGCGCAGATCCGCGCGCAGGCCCTTGATGGTGGCGGTCTCCCCGGAGGTCTGCGGCGCGGCCTTCGCGAGCACGGTGATCTCGGTCCAGCCGTCGGCGCTGCGGCCCTTCTCGGCGCTCAGCACGCCGTCGGCGGCCCGGGCGGTACGCAAGGCCGCGGTCGTGTCGGGGGTCTTGGCCATCACGGTGATCGGCTGGGTGCCCTGCTCCGGGTACGCGGCGGCGAGCGTGCGCATCACGGAGATGGATTCCGGCTCGGTGGTGAAGGTGTCCTGGATCTTGAGCGAGCCCGGCAGGTTGAAGACGCCGAGCGAGAGCGCCCCGAGGGCCGCGATGCCGACGGCGAGGACCGCGACCGGCCGGCGGCCGGCGGAGGACCCCATGGCGGCGAACAGTGAACGGCGGGCCGCCTTGGGCGCGGAGCCGTACGCCGGGACCCGCGGCCAGAACACCCGGCGTCCGAGGAGCACGAGCAGCGCGGGCAGCAGGGTCGTCATGGCGGCCAGCGCGCACAGCACGCCGACGGCGGCGGCCGGGCCCATGCCCCGACTGGTGTTCATGTCGGCGGCGAGCAGACAGAGCATGCCGACGCTGACGGTGCCGGCGGAGGCGAGGACGGCGGGGCCGCAGCCGCGCAGGGCGGCGCGCATCGCGTCGTACGGACGGGCGAAGCGGCGCAACTCCTCGCGGTACCGGGAGATGATCAGCAGGGCGTAGTCGGTGCCCGCGCCGAAGACGAGGACGGTCATGATGCCGGTGCTCTGGCCGGAGACGGACAGGTCGAAGCCTTGGTTGAGGGCGTACGCGACGGCCATCGCGAGGTAGTCGGCGACGCCCGCGGCGACCAGCGGGACCAGCCACAGCAGCGGGCTGCGGTAGATCAGGACGAGCAGGATCGCGACGACGGCGACGGTCGTGTAGAGCAGCGGCCCGTCGAGCGAGCCGAAGACCTCCTGGGCGTCGGCGCTGAACGCGTCGGGCCCGCCGACCCGGCCGGTGACCGTCGCGCGGATGTCCTTCACGTACGCGATGCGGTCCCCTTTCTCCGCGCCGGGCTCGTTGCTGGAGACCGCGTACATCACGGTCGTGCCGTCCTTCGAAGGCACCGCGCTCGGGGGGAAGTTCAGCCGGTGTCTCGCCGCGACCCCGGCGACCTCGCGGGCGGCGACGGCCCGGTCGGCGGGCCCCAGACCACCGTCCCGGTGGTAGACGAGGACGAGTTCGGTGACCTCGCCGCCCGGCAACTTGTCGACGAGTTCGGCGACTTGGGTGGAGTCGGCACTGGCGGGCAGATAGTCGACCGGCCGGTCCTTCTGGACGTCGCTCAACTTGGCGGCGAGCGGCGCGGCGAGCGCGATGACGACGACCCACAGGGCCAGCAGCCCCCAGGGCACAACGCGCCCGCGCTGCCCGCCCGTTCCCTCCTCCAAGGTCCCCCTCCGCGTGCCGTGCTGGGCCTCCATCGGGGCCCTCCTCCCGTGTCGTCCGGTGGGTCGCTCCCAGCGTCGCGGCGCGGGACGGCCGAAACGTCGGACCGGTGACGGAGATGTGCCCTACCGCCGGGGGTGCGGCGGGGCGGCCGTTACTCCCCCGGGAGTAACGGCGGGAGTAGGGACCGGGAGAGGGGCGGGACCCGGAGGGAGGCCCGGATCAGGCGGCGCGGGCGGGAGCGGCGGTACGGGCCAGGGGGACGGGTCCCGGCACTCGGCCGGGGCAGCAGGGGTGGCCTGGGCGCCCGGAAGGACGGGGCGACGGGACGACGGGAACACGGTCTCACGGGGCGCCGCACGGCCAGGGGGCAGCGGCCAGTCGACCGGCCCCGCACGCACCGCCCCCGCTCAGCCCACCGTACGGGCCGTCGCCAGCAGCCTGGCGGTGTCGTCGGCGCACAGGGTGAGCGCGGTGCCGACGATGCCGAGGACCTCGACCTCGGCCGGGGTGTACGGGCCGTCGGCGAGGGCGACGCGGGCGCCGTCGAGCAGGATCGACTCGCGGCCGGCGGCGGCCAGGTGCGGGGAGAGCGGTTCGAGGGCCTCGTGGAGTTCGATGGCGAGGGCCGCTCCCCCGCTGTGCGCGTCCGGCAGGTAGCGGCCCGTGTCGGCGGCGAGCCCGTCGACCATGTCGACGAGTTGCGGCGCCGTACAGTCCGCGTATCCGGCCGCCCGTACGGCCGCGACGGCGGTGTCCAGGGCGGCGCGCGAGCTGGTGCCACCCGCCGCGAGGACGGCGAGCGCGACGGTGTGCACCGCGTCCCGGAGCAGCCCGGAGAAGCGGCTGGTGGTCGGGTGCGTCAGCACGTCCGTACCGAAGTGGTGGTGGCAGGAGGCGCATTCGACGACCGGGCCGGCCTGGCCCCGGGGCAGCAGCGGTACGCCGAGGACGGCGAACCGGCGGCGGCCGGTCCGGCGGCGGTAGTTGCGGTCGCCGCCGCACTCCTCGCAGAAGAACTCGCCGTCGCCGACCGTGTTCCAGGAGGTGCGGATTCCGCAGAGAACCCTGCTCCGGTCCCGTGACCTCCGCGCTGCCCGCACGTCGCACCTCCCTCGCCACGCCGGCGCCCCTGCCGGCGTTGGCGTGATGTTAGCCACATCGACGAAGCCGCGTCAGTACCCCGACGGCAGAACGACGGGGAGATGGCCGAGACCTGCCGGGCCCCGCCCGGCCCGTACGGGCTCTTACAAGATCGAGCGACAAGCCGTACAAGTGTGCCGTTTCGGAACGTGTACGGGCCTCGTGAGAGCCTGGGGTACGGAGTGCGGCGTACAGAACCCGGCGTATAGGCGCAGGTGTGCGAGCACGCCCGGCGGACCCACCGCACGGCCCCCGTACAGGCCCCCGTACGGACCGCCGTACAAACCCGTCACACCGGCCCCCTCACGCGCGAAGCCCGCACGGAAGGTTCCGTACGGGCTTCGCCGCGAAGACGACGACTCAGCGCCAAGACGCCGGCTCAGCGCCAAGACGCCGGGTCAGCGCGCCGAGCGGTTCACCGCCGACACGACCGCCTTCAGCGAGGCGCGGGTGGTGTTGGCGTCGATGCCGATGCCCCACAGGACGCGGCCGTCGATGGCGCACTCGATGTACGAGGCGGCCTGCGCGGACGCGCCCTCGCTCATCGTGTGCTCCTGGTAGTCCAGCAGCCGGGCGTCGACGCCGATGGCCTGGAGCGCGGCGAAGAAGGCGGAGATCGGGCCGTTGCCGGAGCCGGTCAGCACGGTCTCGGCGCCGTCGACGACCGCCTCGATGGTCAGGGTGTCGGTGCCGTCGGTGTCGGACGTGGACTGGCCGGAGCGCAGCTGGATCCGGCCCCAGGCGTTGTCCGGGTTGGGCAGGTACTCGTCCTGGAACACCGACCAGATCGCGGCCGGCGTGACCTCGCCGCCCTCGGCGTCGGTCTTGGCCTGGATGATCCGGGAGAACTCGATCTGCATCCGGCGCGGCAGGTCCAGCTTGTGGTCGTTCTTCAGGACGTACGCGATGCCGCCCTTGCCGGACTGCGAGTTGACGCGGATGACGGCCTCGTAGGAGCGGCCGACGTCCTTGGGGTCGATGGGCAGGTACGGGACCGCCCACTCGATGTCGTCGACGGTCTTGCCGGCGGCGGCCGCGTCGGCCTCCATGGCGTCGAAGCCCTTCTTGATGGCGTCCTGGTGGGAGCCGGAGAAGGCGGTGTAGACGAGGTCGCCCGCGTACGGGTGGCGGGGGTGGACCTCCATCTGGTTGCAGTACTCGCTGGTCCGGCGGATCTCGTCGATCTGCGAGAAGTCGATCTGCGGGTCGACGCCCTGCGAGAACAGGTTCATGCCCAGGGTGACCAGGTCGACGTTGCCGGTGCGCTCGCCCTGCCCGAACAGACAGCCCTCGATCCGGTCGGCGCCGGCCATGACGGCCAGCTCGGCCGCCGCGACGGCCGTGCCGCGGTCGTTGTGCGGGTGGACGGACAGGCAGACGTACTCACGGCGGGTCAGGTTGCGGGACATCCACTCGAAGCGGTCCGCGTGCGTGGACGGCGTCGAACGCTCCACGGTGGCAGGCAGGTTGAGGATGATCTCGCGGCCGGGGCCGGGCTGCCACACGTCGCAGACCGCCTCGCAGACCTCCAGGGCGAAGTCCAGCTCGGTGTCGGTGAAGATCTCCGGGCTGTACTGGTAGCCGAAGACCGTCTCCGGGCCCAGCAGCTTCTCCGCGTACTCCATCACCAGGCGCGTGCCGTCGACGGCGATCTGCTTGATGTCGTCCTTCGAGCCTCGGAAGACGACCCGGCGGAAGGTGGGCGCGGTGGCGTTGTACAGGTGCACGGTGGCGCGCTTGGCGCCGACCAGGGACTCGATGGTCCGCTCGATCAGGTCCTCGCGGGCCTGGGTCAGGACGGAGATCGTGACGTCGTCCGGGATCGCGCCCTCTTCGATGATGGAGCGGACGAAGGCGAAGTCGGTCTCGCCGGAGGACGGGAAGCCGACCTCGATCTCCTTGTAGCCCAGGCGCACCAGCAGATCGAACATCTCGCGCTTGCGGGCCGGGCTCATCGGGTCGATCAGGGCCTGGTTGCCGTCGCGCAGGTCGGTGGAGAGCCAGCGCGGGGCCTTGGTGATCCGGCGGTCGGGCCAGGTGCGGTCCGGGATCTCGACGGCCTCGTAGCGGCCGTACTTGTGCACCGGCATGCCGGAGGGGCGCTGGGTGTGCGTCGCGTTGGTGATCGGCGTCGGTCGGCCGGCGAAGACGGACTGGCTCATTGCGTGGGGCTCCTCGGGTCCAGCGGTGGAGTTCCCCCCTGCCCGGGGACCGAGCGCGAGGGAGGCCGACTGTCGAACGCAACACCGAAACCCGCGGGGAGGGGGTCGGCCTACGACTACAGGCCCTCGCCGCGGCAGCTAAGGAGAAGCAGCCCGAAACGCATGATGCGCGTCACTGTAGCCGAGGGGTTCGTGGACCTGGACGACCGTTCCAGTATGCGGACGGCGGGCGCCGTCAAGGGGAAAAGGTGACCCATCACTCCATTTCGTCAATCCTCGTCGCAGGTCGTGACAGAGGCACCACACGGTGCCACATTGCTGATATGACTCACCATCTGACGCCTTGGCCGGGATCCCGCCCGCGCGTCTTCTGCGCGATCGTCCCGCCGCACATCCTGACGCGACTGTCCGAGTCCTCGAACCCGGCGCACGCGGAGGCCGCCCGCCGCACCCTCGCGGCCGACGCCGCGCACCGTACCGCCCGGGTCTCGCTCACCGCCCGCGCCGCCGCCTCCGGCTCCGGCACCGGCTCCGACGCCGCCGACAGTCCGCAGCGCACCATCTACGACGCCCAGCACCGCACCACCCTGCCCGGCAAGCGGGTACGCGCCGAGGGCGACCCCGCGAGCAAGGACGCCACCGTCAACCGCGCGTACGCGGGCCTCGGCGCCACCTACGACCTGTTCCACAAGGTCTACGGCCGCCGCTCCATCGACGGCTCCGGCATGCCGCTGCCAGCCAGCGTCCACTACGACCGGAAGTACGACAACGCCTTCTGGGACGGCGAACGGATGGTCTTCGGCGACGGGGACGGGGAGCTGTTCCTCGACTTCACCATCCCGGTCGACGTGATCGGCCACGAGCTGTCCCACGGCTTCACCCAGCACACCGCCAACCTCGCCTACTACGGCCAGTCCGGCGCGCTCAACGAGTCCGTGTCCGACGTCTTCGGCTCGCTCGTCAAGCAGTACGCGCTCGGCCAGACCGCGGCCCAGGCGGACTGGCTGATCGGCGAGGGCCTGCTCGGGCCCGCCGTCGACAAGGGCGTGGCGCTGCGCTCCATGAAGGCCCCGGGCACCGCGTACGACGACGACGTCCTCGGCAAGGACCCGCAGCCCGCGACGATGGACCACTACGTCCGCACGAGCGCCGACAACGGCGGCGTGCACGTCAACTCGGGCATCCCCAACCACGCCTTCTACCTGCTGGCCACCGAGCTCGGCGGCTCGTCGTGGGAGCGGGCCGGGAAGATCTGGTACGACGTGATGACGGGCGGAACGCTCGGCGAGGAGGCGACCTTCGCCGACTTCGCGCGGGCCACGGTCGCCTCGGCGCGCACGCTCTTCGGGGACGGCGGCGCGGAGACGGAGGCGGTCCTCAAGGCGTGGTCCACGGTCGGGGTGCCGACCGGCTGAGGGGACGGGGCCGGGGGCCGTCGGGGCCGTCGGGGCCGGGGGCCGTAAGGCCGTCGTCGGCGTCGCCGGGGTCACCACGGCCGTCCGGGCCGCCTCGGCCGCCGTCGTGAGGTAGACAGGGCGCATGCTGATTCGAGTGCGGCGCACAGGTGGTTTCGCGGGGATCGAACGGTCGGCGGAGGTGGACACCGCCGGCCGCGCGGACGCGGCCGAACTGCACGACCTGGCCGAGGCCGTCGCCGCCGGGAAGGGCGGGGACGGGAGTGAGGGTGGCGCGGGCGGTCAGGGCGTGCCGGACGGCTTCTCGTACGAGATCACGATCGACGGGGACCGGGGCGGGAACGGGGGCGGGAACGGGGGCCGTACCGTCCGCTTCCGTGATCCGCACCTCACGGACGCACAACGCGCCCTGGTGAGGAAGGTCCTCGCCGAGGGCGCGTGAGTCTGTGAGTCCACGAGGCCGTGAGTCCGCGGGTGCGGTCGTACGGAGCTCGCGTACCGAGAGTGTGAGGGGGGCGGGGCTCAGAAGCCGAGCTTGCGGAGCTGCTTCGGGTCCCGCTGCCAGTCCTTGGCGACCTTCACATGCAGGTCGAGGAAGACCGGCGTGCCGAGCAGCGCCTCGATGTGCTTGCGCGACTTCATGCCGACCTCCTTCAGGCGCGTGCCCTTGGGGCCGATGATGATGCCCTTCTGGCTGGGGCGCTCGATGTAGACGTTGGCGTGGATGTCGAGCAGCGGGCGGTCCGCCGGGCGGTTCTCGCGCGGCAGCATCTCCTCCACGACGACCGCGATGGAGTGCGGCAGCTCGTCCCGTACGCCTTCGAGCGCGGCCTCGCGGATCAGCTCGGCCACCATCACCATCTCGGGCTCGTCGGTGAGGTCGCCCTCCGGGTACAGCGGCGGGGACTCCGGCAGCAGCGGGATGAGCAGGTCGGCCACGAGCTGGACCTGCTTGTCGCCGACGGCCGAGACGGGCACGATCTGCGCCCACTCGATGCCCAGCTCACGGCCGAGCTGATCGATGGCGATCAGCTGCTCGGCGAGGGTCTTGGAGTCGACGAGGTCGGTCTTGGTGACGATGGCGACCTTGGGGGTCTTCTTGACCTCGGCGAGTTCCTTGGCGATGAAACGGTCGCCGGGGCCGAGCTTCTGGTCGGCGGGCAGGCAGAAGCCGATCACGTCGACCTCGGCCCAGGTGGTGCGCACGACGTCGTTCAGCCGCTCGCCGAGCAGGGTGCGCGGCTTGTGCAGGCCGGGGGTGTCCACAAGGATCAGCTGGGCATCCGGGCGGTGCACGATGCCGCGCACGGTGTGCCGGGTGGTCTGCGGCCGGTTCGAGGTGATCGCCACCTTCTGGCCGACGAGCGCGTTCGTCAGGGTGGACTTGCCCGCGTTCGGGCGCCCGACGAAGCAGGCGAAGCCCGCCCGGTGGGGGGCGGTGTTCTCATCGGTCTCGGCAGTGCGCACGCTCATGGACGCCATTGTCCCCGATGAGCGGGCCGATCACGTACTCAGTCCCGCTTCGGGTTTCGGGGAGGGGGTCCGGGCAGGACCGGGGAGGGGGTCGGAGGCGGGGTCGGAGGCACGTTCCGGGGTCCCTTCCTGGGGTCCGTTCCGGGTGGCTGTTCCGGGGCGGGCGCGCCTGCGGAGCCGTAGGACGACCGCTCCCGCCAGGAGGAGGGCGGCGAGCAGCACGGCCAGTGGCAGCCAGGGCAGGGCGACGAAGGACACACCCGCCGACTCGCGAACTCCCCGGGCGGTGGCCGTCACGGTCACCTCGCCCCGGTCGAACTGCGGCGCTCCCGTCCACCGGCTGGTGAGCCGGATCTTCTGCCGGGGCAGCAGCTCGGCGGGCAGACCGTCCAGGTCGCGGGCGAGCAGGGTGCGACCGAACAGGCCCCGGGCCCGGAGCGCCGCCTTGGGGCTGAGGGTGACGTTCCCGCGATTGTGCAGGGTGTACGAGACGACGGCCGTGCTCGCGCCGGTGCCGGGGACCAGCGGACGGTCCTGGTCGAGCGTGACGTCCTCGACGGCGAGGGCGGGCACGGTCGGGCCGCCGACCCGCAGATAGACCCGGGCACCGACGGCCCGCTGGACCCCGAGCGCCACCGTCCCGCCGCCCGTGCCCCGGCCTGGGGCGTCGGCTCGGGCGATCCGTTCGTCGAGCGCGACGACGGCGCCCGGGTGGTCGCCGGGGTCGGCGTCGGCGGGGACGGTGAGGGTGTACGGCACGGTGACGGCCGAACGCGGCGGCACGGTCACCCGTTCCCGGGCCGGCTTGATCCAGGCCCCGGCGCCGGTCTGCTTCTCCTCGCGGCCGCGGACGGCGAACCCGCCGTCGCGGGCGGTGTTGTAGGCGTCGGCACCGTAGAGGAGGAAGGTCAGCGGGGCGGCGCTCTTGTTGGTGACGGTGACCCGGTCGGTGAGGGTCGTCCCGGGGTCGGCGGTCAGATAGAAGTACGGGCGGCTGCCGAGGTGCGAGGCGGCGGGGTAGACGGCCCACTCGGCGTTCTCGGCGGCGGTGGCCGGCGGCGCGGACGTCAGCACGAGGAACGGGAGGAAGAGGAAAAGGGAGAGGGAGAGGGGCGGGAGGGCGTTCAGGAGGAGGACGTACGGCTTGCGGCGCACGGTGCGGAACCCCCGGGGCGGATGGGGAGCGGGCCGGCCGGGTGCGCACCCGGCCCGCTCGGCGGTCGGTCGGTCGGTCGGTAAGGCCAGTCGGTCGGTGGGCCAGTCGGCTGGGCGGTCGGCCGGGCGGGGTCCAGAGCCGCGCGGCTTCACGTGCGGGGCCCGGCCCCGGGCCCCATTCCCCGTCCCAGTCCCCACCCCCCGTCCCGGTCTCAGGACAGGGTGAGCGTGAGCACACCCGCGTAGCTGCCGGGCGCGGTGAAGGCCGGGACGTCGAGGGTGAGGCCGGCGTCGACGGTGAACTCGCCGCCGGTGAGCGCGCCGTTCGGGGTGGAGGCGAGGGTGGCGCCGTCGCCGCCGACCGGCCCCGCGCTGCCGGGCACACAGGTGCTGGGGCTGCCCGCCTTGGTCGCGCATGACGGGTTCCAGCCGAACCGGCCCGCGTCGACGGACGCGCCGCCCGGCCCGGTGAACGCCGTCACCTTGCCCGTCAGGGACCAGCCCGCGGGGCCGCCCCGGAAGTCCTTGACCGTCACCGTGCGCAGCGCGCCGGTCGCCGCGCCGCCCCGGCCGAAGTCGACGGCGGACAGCTCGACGGTGTCCCCGGCCTGGGTCATGGACAGCTCGCCCGCCTTGACGGTGGCCGTGACCTTCTGGCTGTTCGGCGGGGCGGGGGTGTCGTCGACGACCGTGTACGCGACGGGGCCCGCGCCCTTGGCGGGGTCCCATGCCGTTCCCTCGTACGCGACGATCCCGGTCGTCGTCTTGTCGTTGACCTTCAGGCGCGCGGTGAAGCCGCCCTGGCTGTCGGCGGCGAGCGTCATCCGGTCGGCGGTCTCGGCCGCGCCGGCCCGGCCGGCGACGACGATCTCGGCGAGCGGGGTGAAGCCCCGGCCGGAGACGGTGACCCGGGCCCCGGGCGCGCCGGAGGGGGCGGCGAGTTCGAGGGCGCGCTCGTTCGCGCCGGGCGGGGCGGTCGCCGTGACGGTCTCGGAGACCGGCGCGGGCGGGGCGCTGACGGTGCAGGGGGTGTCCAGCTCCATGAGGTAGCTGGTGTGGATGTTGTAGTCGCCGGGCGAGAGGGTGATCGCGCCGGGCGCGGTGACGGTGAAAGTGCCCGTCATGGAGAAGGACGGGAAGGAGCCCTTGCCGGGAACGGGCGGGTTCTTCTTCTCTCCGGTGACCGCGACCGCGCCGGACTGGGCGCCGCCGAGAGCGACCTTGCCGGTCGGCGTCATGATGTCGGCCGGGAGCGCGAGATCCACCGGGTTGGAGGCGGCGGGCTTCGTCACCGTGTAGGTGACGGTGACCGTGTCGCCGACCTTGGGCGTGGGGGTGTCGACGGTGACCCGCGCGCTCGTCGTCCCGTCGATGGGCGGGATGCCCGCGATCGGCGGCGGGACGCAGTGGGTGGCGAAGTCCACGGTCTGCGCGGCCGTACCGACCGCCCCGGCCGGAACGGCGAACGCCCCGCCCGCGGCTGCCGCGAGCACGACGACGCCGAGAACGGCCGCCTGGCGGCGCCGTCTTCGGGCCGCCGCACGGCGTGTGTCGAGTGCCATGAGTGCCCCTCCTGAGGGATGAGTGGGCGCCATTGACGGACCCGGGACAGAAGAAGTCAAGGGACACGGGGTGAAGTGTTTGACGGTGCGTCAGATACGGTGCCCGGACCCCCGCCCAGCCACTTCGGGCCCGCAAGAGCCCGTGGGCGCAGGTGATTTCCTCCTGCGGCCACGGGCGGGCCGGCGTGGGGCGGGTGCGGATCAGAGTGTCGGAGGATCCGGGAATCGGGCTCTCGGCGGGCGGGCGGGGCGGCTCAGCTGAAGACGAAGGGCCCCGGGGACTGCGAGGTGATCGCGTCGCAGTTCACCGTGACACCGAAGATCACCATCTTGAGCGCGGTGCCCGCGAAGTAGGAATCGAGGCTGTCGCCGGCGGCGACCGTCCCGGTGAGGGGCCCCATGGTCACGGCCCCGTTCGCGGGGAGCGCCGGGTTCTTCGTCCCGGTGAAGACCCGGGTGCCGCCGCCGGCCTTGGCCAGGGTCAGGGTGGAGTTGATCGTGTCGGCGCCGACAGCGACCGGCGTCTTGACGGCGGATTTGATGGTGAGGGTGGCCGAGGTGCCGGACTGCGTGGCGGCGAGGTTGGCGGTACCCGTCCCCCAGATCCCGCAGTCGTAGGTGGCCGTGGCCGTCCCGGGCGCGATGGCGGCGGCCCCCGGCGCGCACGTGAGCCCGGCGGCGAGCACCCCGGACAGCACGGCGACGAACCCGAGAGTGCTCCGGCTTCTGATTCTCATGGCGAGGTCGTACCCCTTCCGATGACGAACGCAGGGGTGCGGACGCTGCGTGAACTGCGCCTTGCGGATTACTGACGGACCATCATATGGACCGCTGCCATTGACCCGCATTCTTCACAAGAGCACAAGGGGTGTGCGGCCCCGCTCCGGAGGTTCCCCCCGCCCCCTTCTCAGCCCGCCGTGACCGCCGCGCGCAGCCTGCCGTCGAGGCCCGCGAGGAGGACCGGGGTGTCCGCGCCGCCGAGGTCGCGTACCGCGGCGCGGTCTTCGTCGGAGGCGGCTTCGGCGGCGGAAACGACCGCTGCGGCCTCCAGCGACTGGGCGCCGCTGGCCACGGCCATGGCGACCGCCGTCTGGAGCGCGCTCAGCTTCAGCGACTCCAGCGTGACGGTGCCGGCGACGTACGTCCGCCCGGTCTCGTCGCGTACCGCCGCGCCCTCCGGCACCCCGTTGCGGGCGCGGGCGCTGCGCGCCAGCGTGATGATCTTGAGGTCTTCGGCGCCGAGGTCGTCGTGCTCGCGGTTGAGGTTCATGATCCGAGGATAGGCCGCCCGATGGGCCGCGCCGGGGCGGCCCCGCCCCGTAAAACAGGAGGCGGAGCGATGCCCCGGCGTGTACGGTCCTCACGGGACGGGGCTCGTAGCGCAGTGGTCGTCGCGCCCCCACGACATGTGGGAAGACGTCGGTTCGAATCCGGCCGGCCCCGTCCCTTCGACGCGAACGGCCCCGGACCGATGGTCCGGGGCCGCCTTCGTCACCGCTCGCCGGAGGGGGTCAGCCCTGCGCGGCCTTCACGAACTTGTCGGTGGCCGTCTTGGCCAGCGCGTCGAAGTCCTTCTTGGCCGCGGCGTCGTCCGCGAGGTGCATGAGACGGAAGATGTCCGCGCCCTGACGGACGACGAGCATGGTCGGCTCGAGCTTGAAGCCGGGCGCGAGCTCCATGGAGAAGGTGAAGGCGATGGCCTCCTCCGCGCCCTGCGGGGCGGTGACCTTCTTCGCTCCGGCCTTCACCTTCTGACCCTCGGTCTCGACGGAGAAGTCCGCGCACGCGTCCACGGCGGCGGCGAGCTTCTTGGTGAAGTCGGCCGCGCCCGTACCGGAGAAGGTCATCAGCTGCTGGCTCAGCTCGGACGTGTTCTTGCCGATGAAGAACTCGGCGCCCGGGCCCTTGGTGGAACCGGTGAAGGAGGCGTTCATCGCCTCGGCGACCGGCTGGCACACGGCCTTGTCCGCCTTGTAGACGGACTTGCCCGCGTCCGCCTTCCTCGCCTTCCAGCCTCCGGACGGCAGGTCCTTCAGCTCCAGGACCGCGGCCTTCGCCTGGACATCCGTCATCGGCTTCGCCGGAGCGGCGGCCTCGGGGGCGGTGGAGGCGGAGGCCGAGACGGCGGGCTTGTCCGCGCCGTCCTTCTTGGCGTCGTCCTTCTTGTCGTCACCACCGCACGCGGCGGCGGACAGAGCGAGGGAGGAAACGACGAGAGCGGCGGAAAGACCACGGGTGAATCGCGTGCGCATTACGGTGAATTACCTCGGCGAAAGAAACGGGGATGAGAGAGCACTCCGCCGCGGGCGGCGCGGCGAAGTACCCGAAGACCATATCCCCGGCCACTGACAGTCCCGCCACCGGATGACGCCGTGACCCCAACTCAGAAGCCTTAGCTCGCAACGCCGTACATCGCACCGCGCCGCCCCTCCGGCGACACCAGCCATTCCAGCTTCGCCGCCGTGTCGGCTTCCGGAAGGGGGGTGTAGAGCGAGAGGACCAGGTCCGGGCGGGCGGGGACCCGGAGTTGGGTCGATTCGAGGACGAGCGCGCCCGCCAGCGGGTGCTCCAGTTCCTTGCGGTTCTGGCCGCCCGGCAAAATGTCCTGGCGGCCCCACAATTCGGCGAACACCGCACTCGCCGCCGTCACTTCCTCGACCAGCGCCATGAATCCGTCGTCCCCCGGATTGTCCGAACAGGCCGCCCGGAACTGGGCCACGATCCTCGGCGCCGTCTCTTCCCAACTCGCTATCCGTGACTGGTAGATCGGGTCCGTGAAAAAGGAGACGAGGCAGTTGCTCGGCGCTCCCGGGCGCAGGCCGAAGACAATCGACGCCGCATCGTTGTAAAGGACCGCGTTCCAGTACACGTCCATGACGACCGCCGGGAACGGCATCCAGGTGTCGATCAGCCGGCGCAGCCCGGCGTGCATGTCCAGGTCCGCCGGCGCGGTCTCGGGCGCGGGCGGGTTGAGCCCCGCGAGCACGTACAGGTGACGCCGCTCCACCGGGCTGAGCCGCAGCACCCGCGCCACCGAGTCAAGCACCTGCGGCGAGACGCTGATGTCCCTCCCCTGCTCCAACCACTGGTACCAGGAAGCCCCCACCCCGGCCAGGACGGCGACCTCCTCGCGGCGCAGTCCGGGCGTACGGCGCCGGGCACCGCCCTCCGGGAGACCCACCTCGGCCGGGCTGATCCGGGCCCGGCGGCTCATCAGGAACGCGCGGAGTTCCGCCCGTCGGGCCGCCCTGCTGTCCGTGCTCTCCAGCGTGACCATGTGCGCTCCTCCCCCGGGGCCCGAGGCCCGAAGCCCGACGGCGCCCTGCTCACTTCGGCCGCCTGACTGCCCGGCCGGTGCGACCGCCACGGCCGCTCAGCCGCCCCGGTGGCCCCGGTGACCCCGGTGGCCCCGTGGCTCCTCCGCTGGTCGGGGTGCTCGCCACCGCCGGCGACACGGTGTACGGGGGTGTGCGGACGGTCCTCGGCCTCACCGCGCTGATCGTCCTGACGGCCGCCGCCGTGGTCGCGGCCGGCCTGCGCCGTACCGCCGCTGCCGCCACCGCCGCCACGGCCGCCACGGACACAGCCACCGCCCACTGAGCACAGGCCCGGCGCGCCCCGGGGAGGCCCCAGGCGCCCCGGACCGCGCCGGCGCTACGCCCGGTCGAGCCGGAGCCGTACCGCCTTCGGCAGACCCGCCACGACCAGGTCGTACGAGTCCTCGATCAGCTCCCGGACCATGCGGTCCGGAAGCTGTCCCACGGTCACCGTGTTCCAGTGCCGCTTGTTCATGTGATAGCCGGGGACGATCGCCGGGTACTCCTCACGGAGCCGTACGGCGTCGTCCGGATCGCACTTGAGGTTGATCCAGAGCGGCCGGGCGTCCAGCGACGCGAGGGCGAACATCTTCCCGGCGACCTTGAAGACCGAGGTCTCCGGGCCGAACGGGAACTCCTCGCTCGTGTCCTCGAACTCCAGGCAGAATGCCTTCAGCCGCTCCGGCGTCATCGTCCCGCTTCCTCCTCGCCACCGCCGGCACCGGCCGCACCGGCCGACCTGACCGCACCGGCCACGCCACCCGCACCACCGGCGCCGTCCGCACCGTTCTTACCGGCCGCACCGTCCGCACCGCCCGCACCGCCCATCCGGTCCACACCGTCCGCCCAGCCCTCGCCGAGCGGCTCGACGAGCACGGTGACGATCTTGTTGCGGCGGCCGGCCGGGGCTTCGGCGGTCAGCCGCAGCTCCCGTCCGTCCGGCAGTTCCACGACGGCGTTCGCCCCGGCGATCGGCACCCGGCCCAGCGCCTTGGCGAGCAGACCGCCGACCGTCTCCACGTCCTCGTCGTCGAACTCGTCCTGGCCGAAACCGTACAGCTCGCCGAGATCGCCGATGTCGAGGCGCGCGGTGACCCTGTAGCGGTCCCCGCCGAGTTCCTCGACGGGCGGCAGCTCCCGGTCGTACTCGTCGGTGATCTCGCCGACGATCTCTTCCAGGATGTCCTCGATGGTGACGATGCCGGCCGTGCCGCCGTACTCGTCGATGACGACGGCGACATGCGTACGGTCCTGCTGCATCTCGCGCAGCAGATCGCCCGCGTTCTTGGTGTCGGGGACGAACGCCGCCGGGCGCATCGTCGTGGACACCAGGTCGGCCTCGGCCTCGCGGCTGATGTGGGTCTTGCGGACCAGGTCCTTCAGATAGACGACACCGACGATGTCGTCCTCGTTCTCACCCGTCACCGGGATCCGGGAGAACCCGGAGCGCAGTGCGAGGGTGAGGGCCTGTCGGACGGTCTTGTGGCGCTCGATGCACACGAGGTCGGTGCGCGGCACCATCACCTCGCGGACGAGGGTGTCGCCGAGCTCGAAGACCGAGTGCACCATGCGGCGCTCCTCGTCCTCGATGAGCGACTCCCGCTCGGCGAGGTCGACCATGGCCCGCAGTTCGGCCTCGGAGGCGAAGGGGCCCTTGCGGAAGCCCTTGCCGGGGGTGACCGCGTTGCCGATGAGGATGAGCAGCTGCGGGATCGGGCCCATCACCCGGGCCAGCGGCAGCAGGACGTACGCGGCGGCGGTCGCCGTGTTCAGCGGGTGCTGGCGGCCGATGGTGCGCGGCGAGACGCCGACGGCCACGTACGACACGAGCACCATCACCGCGATCGCGACGAGCAGCGCCTCCCAGGTCTCCGGGAGGGCTTCCAGGCACGCGAAGGTGACGAGGGCGCCCGCAGCCGTCTCGCAGGCGACGCGGACGAGCAACGCCACATTGAGATAGCGGGTGGGGTCGGCGGCGACCTGCGTCAGTTTCGCGGCCCCGCGCCGCCCGGACCGTACGGCCTCGGCGGCGCGGAAACTGGAGACACGGGCTATGCCGGCCTCGGCGCAGGCCGCGAGCCAGGCGATCACCACCAGGGCGACCGCGCCGAGGATCAGTTGTGCGTTCATGACGGACGACCGGTCCGGTCCGGCGTCAGTTGACGGTCGGCGCCGGCGACGGGCCGGTCAGGCCCTTCTCCGCGCGCCAGCCGTCCACGATGGCGGCCTGGAGACCGAACATCTCGGCCTTCTCGTCCGGCTCCTCGTGGTCGTAGCCGAGCAGGTGCAGCACTCCGTGGACGGTGAGCAGCTGCAGCTCCTCGTCCATGGAGTGCCCGGTCGGCGCGTCCTCGCCCTGCTTCTTGGCGACCTCGGGGCAGAGCACGATGTCGCCGAGGAGGCCCTGCGGGGGCTCGGCGTTCTCGTCGTCCTTCGACGGCGGACGCAGTTCGTCCATCGGGAAGGACATGACATCCGTCGGGCCCGGCAGGTCCATCCACTGGATGTGGAGCTCTTCCATCGCCCCGGCGTCCACGACGATCACCGAAAGCTCGGAGAGCGGGTGGATGCGCATGCGCGCGAGGGCGTAGCGGGCGATGTCGAGGATCGCCTGCTCGTCGACCTCGGTGCCGGACTCGTTGTTGACGTCGATCGACATGTGCTGCTGTTTCTACTTCCCGTTGCGGCGTTCCCGACGACCGCCGTCGTGCTCACGGTCGCGGCTGTCGCGCCCGCTTTCGCTGCGGCTGTCGTACTTCTCGTACGCGTCGACGATACGGCCGACGAGCTTGTGCCGTACGACATCCTGCGACGTGAGCGTGGAGAAGTGCACGTCCGGCACCCCGTCCAGGATGTCCCGGACCTGCCGCAGACCGCTCTTCGTACCGCCGGGGAGGTCGACCTGGGTGATGTCGCCGGTGATGACGATCTTCGAGTCGAAGCCGAGGCGGGTGAGGAACATCTTCATCTGCTCGGGGTTCGTGTTCTGCGCCTCGTCCAGGATGATGAAGGCGTCATTAAGGGTGCGGCCCCTCATATAAGCCAGGGGTGCGACCTCGATCGTTCCGCTCGCCATCAGCTTGGGGATGGAGTCGGGGTCGAGCATGTCGTGCAGCGCGTCGTACAGCGGGCGCAGATACGGGTCGATCTTCTCGTAGAGGGTGCCGGGCAGGAAGCCGAGGCGCTCGCCGGCCTCGACCGCCGGGCGGGTCAGGATGATGCGGGTGACCTGCTTGGACTGGAGCGCCTGCACGGCCTTGGCCATGGCCAGATAGGTCTTGCCGGTACCGGCGGGGCCGATGCCGAAGACGATGGTGTGCTTGTCGATGGCGTCGACGTAGCGCTTCTGGTTGAGGGTCTTGGGGCGGATCGTGCGGCCTCGGCTGGAGAGGATGTTCTGGGTGAGGACCTCGGAGGGCGTCTCCTCGGCGCCTTCCCCGTCTTCCTTCCGCAGCATGGCGATCGAGCGTTCCACCGCGTCCTCCGTCATCGGCTGACCGGTGCGGAGCACCAGCATCATCTCGTCGAACAGACGCTGGACGACCGCGACCTCCGTCGCGTCGCCGACCGCGCTGATCTCGTTTCCCCGTACATGTATGTCCGTGGACGGGAACGCCTTCTCGATCACGCGCAGCAGGGCGTCACCGGATCCGAGCACCATCACCATGGGGTGCTTCGCGGGGACGGTGAACTGGGCGCGCGCCTGCCCCGGCGCGGGGGTCTGGGCTGTGGGTGTCCGATTCATGGGCCGGCACTGTGGCCTGCGTAAACCTCCCGAACCAGGGCCCTCGCCGTTCGAGTTCCCTCGGCTTCCCAGCGTACGACTGCGCACTCGCCCACCAGAAGTCTTTTTGCGGGGAGCGGGGAGGGGTTGGGGAGGGTGGTCGGGGCGCCGAGCGGTGCGCGAGGGCGGGGACGGGGACGGGGACGGATCCCCGGCACGCGGTTACGGGATCCGGTGCGGGGCTACGGGATCCGATCGAGTACGGGGCTACGGGATCCCGTACCGGGCCTACGGCACCCGGTACGTGCCTACGGCGCCGGGGCCGGGCGGAAGCCGATGGTCGGGACGGCCCGGCGCAGCGCCCAGGGGCGGGCCGGGACCGGGAGCAGCCCCTCCAGGAAGGCGTACCGGGCGCGCAGGGCGGCCGGGTCCTGGCCGTCGTACCGCTGCGCCTGCTGCCACCAGGCGGCGATCTCGCCCCAGGTCGGCGCGGACAGGGAACCCCCGAACTCCTGTACGGACAGGGCGGCGGTGAGTCCGGCGAACGCGAGCCGGTCGGCGAGCGGCCAGCCCGCCAGGGTCCCGGTGACGAAGCCGGCCACGAAGACGTCGCCGGCGCCGGTCGGGTCGAGGGCGGCGACCTGGATGGCGGGCACCTCGGCGACCTCGCCGGTGCCGCCGTCGACGGCGTAGGCGCCCTCGGAGCCGAGGGTGACGACGGCGTAGCGGACCTTGTCGGCCAGCGCGCGGGCGGCGGCGCGGGGGCACTCGGTGCGGGTGTAGCGCATGGCCTCGGCGGCGTTCGGGAGGAATGCCTCGCAGTGCTCCAGGTCGGTGAGGGCGGCCAGGTCCCAGCGGCCGGTGTCGTCCCAGCCGACGTCGGCGAAGATCCGGGAGCCGGAGCGGGCCGCGCGGGCCACCCACTCCTCCTCCTGGCCGGGCACCAGGGAGGCGACGGCGGCGCGGGCCCTCGGCGGGCAGGCGCGCGCCGAGCCCGCGGCGGTCAGGTCGATGCCGGGGTCGGTGCCGCTGCCGGAGTCGGTACCGATGCCGGGGTCGGTGCCGGAGTCGGGGTCGAGGGGGGCGCCAGGTCCGGTGCCGGGGTCGAGGTCCGCGTCGGCGGGCGGGGCGGCGTGGCCGTGGGAGATCATCGTCCGCTCGCCCTCGTAGGCCATGGAGACGGTGACCGGGGAGTGCCAGCCGGCGATGGTGCGGGACAGCGAGAGGTCGATGCCCTCGCCCTGTTCGAGGGCGTCCCAGCAGTACTCGCCGTAGTGGTCGTCGCCGAACGCGGCGGCGAGCGAGGTGCGCAGGCCGAGCCGGGCGAGCGCGGTGGCCATGTTGGCGACGCCGCCGGGGCTGGAGCCCATGCCGCGGGCCCAGGACTCGGTGCCGCGGACGGGCGCGCTGTCGAGGCCGGTGAAGATGATGTCGAGGAAGACCGTGCCGGTGAGGAACACGTCGCAGGCCGGATCGCCGGGCTCGCGCAGCAGGCTCAGCGGGTCGACGACGTCGTTGTCGCGTTCGGTCACGGCAGGCTCCCCGGTCGTGGTGCGGCGGCGGACCGGCACCGGTGGCACGCCGGGGGCGTCCGGGGCATCGGACGCGTCGGATGCGTCGGATGCTTTCGCACGCGTCCGATGCGCCTGATGCGTCGGATACTTCGGGCGCACGCGGGCACGGAGGGTGCCACTGGTGTCGATGGTGCCGGTCCGCACAGTGTGCCGGAAACGGACCCGCGAGGCAGGCCGAACGTGACGAATTCGCCCTGGAATACCCAGCCATTGGAGTTCCAAACCGACCGTGACGCGTATCACAGACTGAATCGGGGGATATCACCTTCTCCGCCGCCTCGGTTGCTTGGTACACATGGTCGTGCGACCCGTGAAGCACCGGGCGCCTCTCTCCCCTCCCTGTTCAGTTCCTGGAACGCCCATGTCCTCGCGCCGCCCGCGTGCCCTGGGGGCGCTCGTCGCTCTCGTCTCCCTGTTCACGGCCGGTTACCTCGCCTCGTACCTGCTGCCGACCGTCGTCGGCCGGCTGTCCGAGAGCCTCGGCCTGCGCCCCGCCCACGCCGGCATGGTCGGCTCGGTCCTGCTGCTCTGCTCGGCGTCGGCCGGGTTCACGCTCGCCGGGCGGGTGGAGCGGCTCGGCCCGCGCCGGACGGCGCGGTTCGGGCTCGCGGCGATGGTCGTGGGATACGGGACGGCGGCGGCCACGGAGCTGTTGCCGCTGGTCGTGGCGGGCGCGGTGGTCGGCGGTTTCGGCTCGGGCACGTCGACGGCGGTCGCGGCCTCGGGCATCGCGGGCCGGCCCGATCCGCAGCGGGGGTCCACCCTCGGTCTGCTGTCGGTGTCCGCGACGGCGGGCGCGCTGTATCTGACGCTGCCCCGGCTGGGCGGCGGCCACGCGCTGCCGTTCCTGGCGATCGCGGGCGTGGCGGTGCTGGTGTCCCCGGCGACCCGGTGGCTGCCGGGGCCGGGCCGGGGCGTGCTGGACGCGGCGCCGCAGGGCGCGGGGGTGACCCTGGGGTCCGGCATGGGTGCGGGCGCGGGCCGGGGCGCGCAGCCGCTGCCCGCGCGGTCGGCCGGACTGGCGCTGGCGGGTGCGATCGTCTTCTGGTCGATGGCGCAGAACGCGCTGTGGGGCGTGAGCGGCCGGATCGGGATCACCCGTGCGGGTCTGTCCGAGGTGACCCTCGGACTGGTGTTCGCGGTGGCACTCGGGGCGGGGCTCGCGGGAGTCCTCGCGGCGGGCGCGCTCGGTTCGCGGCTCGGCCGGGCGGTGCCGATCGGCGGCGGTACGGTGCTGATCTCGGCGTGCGTCCTGCTCAGCGCGACCGCGGCGGGCCCGGTGTCCTTCGCGACCGGCGAGATCCTCTGGAACGCGGTCTACCCGGTCGTCCTGTCCTACCTCCTCGGCCTCGCCGCCACGCTGGACGCGCGCGGCCGGTGGGCGGTCCTGGTCGGCTCGGCCTCGTCGCTCGGAGTGGCCTGCGGGCCGGTCACCGGCAGTCTGCTGTCGGAGGCGGCGGGCTACCCGGGCATGGGCCTCACGCTGAGCGTGCTGCTGCTCCTGGCCGGACTGCCGATGACGGCGGTCGCCCGGCACGCCTCCGGCCGCCCGCTGGTCCCCGGCTCCATCCGCCGCCGCGGCGGCGCCCCGGCAGCGTTCCTGGCGGGCACCTCCCCCGCGCCGCCGTCCCTGCTCCCCCAGATCGGCACCCCGGAGGCGCAGGTCACCCCGATCCGCGTCGCCTCCCGGGGCCGCCGCCTGGCCCAGTCGGCCTTCCGCCTGGCGCGGCCGAGCTCGCGGGGCTGAGGGCGGGGCGACCTGTCGGCGGCGGCGGTGCCCGGTTGCCGGTGCCGGTACCCGATTGTCGACGCCGGTGCCGGTGCCGACGCCGACGCCAGTGCCGGACCGTATCGGGCGTGGTGTCGCCGGGTTGTAGGCTCCCGACGGCCGGCAGAGCGGTCCCGGCGCCTCAGCCGTTTCCCGCGCCCGGCCTTCTCCGACACTGGCGGGAGTTCTCATGAACAGATGGACGGCCTGCGCGGCCGTCGCCGCGGGCGCGGCGCTTCTCGCCCTCTACCTGACCGATGTCGTCGCCACCGTGCCGTACTCGGTCTTCGCCGTCCTCGCGGGCACGGCCCTCGTCGTCGACGGGCTCCGGAAGCTGTACCGCCTCCGGCGCCCGCCGAAGCCCCGGGACGAGGCCGGGTAGAACGGGACAGGACCGGACGGGCCGGGCCGGGCCGGGCCGGAATCAGGCCGGAATCAGGCCAGGTAGAAGTCGTACGCCTCGACCTCCGCCAGGTACCTCTCCCGGCGGTCCTCGTCGTCGTCCAGGAAGGACGCCAGGAAGGAGTTGCGGGCCAGGGTCCGCAGCTGGTCCGGGGTGAGGGACAGGGCGTCGCGCACCGCGTCGAAGTTGTCCCCGACGTAACCGCCGAAGTACGACGGGTCGTCCGAGTTGACCGTCGCCATCAGCCCCGCCGCCAGCATCTCCCGCAGCGGGTGGTCGCCGATCTTGTCGATGGCGCGCAGCCGCACGTTCGACAGCGGGCACAGCGTCAGCGGCGTCCGCTCCCGCACCAGCCGCTCGACCAGCTCCGGGTCCTCCATGCAGCGCAGACCGTGGTCGATCCGCTCCACGCCGAGGACGTCGAGGGCCTCGCGGATGTACTCCGCCGGGCCCTCCTCGCCCGCGTGCGCGACGCGTCGCAGCCCGAGCCGCGCGGCCTCCTCGTACACCTCGCGGAACTTCGCCGGCGGGTGCCCGACCTCGGCCGAGTCGAGCCCGACCCCGGTGATCCGGTCCAGGTACGGGCCGGCGGCCCGCAGCGTCTCCATCGCCGACTCGGCCGACTCGTCGCGCAGGAAGCACATGATGAGCCGGGTCGAGATGCCGAACCGCTCCTCGGCGCGGTCCAGGGACGCGCCCAGGCCCTCGATGACGGTGCCGATCGGCACCCCGCGGGCCGTGTGCGCCTGCGGGTCGAAGAAGATCTCGGCGTGCCGCACGCCCTGCGCGGCGGCCCGCTCCAGATAGGCGTCGGCCAGCTCGGTGAAGTCTTCGGCGGTGCGCAGCACGGCCATCAGGGCGTAGTACAGGTCCAGGAAGGACTGGAGGTCGTCGAAGCGGTACGCCTCGCGCAGGGCCTCGGTGTCGGCGTACGGCAGGGTGACGCCGTTGCGCGCGGCGAGGGCGAAGGCCAGCTCGGGTTCGAGGGTGCCTTCGATGTGCAGGTGCAGTTCAGCCTTGGGGAAAGCCATGGGGGGTGCCGTTCTGTCTCTTCGGTCTGGCTCGGCGTCGGTCGGTCTTGACGCCGGTCGGTCTCGGCGTCGGTCGGGTCTCGACTCCGGTCGCTCTCGGCGCCGGCCCGTCTCGACGCCGGTCGGGTCTCGACGCCGGTCGGTCTATCGCTTCGGTACGGGGACGGTCATCAGGTCCTGGGCGATGGTCAGCTCACCCGTGAACCCGGCCGCCCGCGCCTGCCGTTCGAACTCCGCCGGATCGGTGTACCGCTGCGAGAAGTGGGTGAGGACCAGGTGCCGTACGCCCGCGTCCCGCGCGACCGCCGCGGCCTGGCCGGCCGTCAGATGGCCGTGGTCGGTGGCGAGCCGGACGTCCTCGTCGAGGAAGGTCGACTCGATGACGAGCAGATCGGCGCCGTCGGCGAGCGTGTGCACACCGTCGCACAGCCGGGTGTCCATGATGAACGCGACCCGCTGCCCACGCCGGACCTCGCTGACCTCCTCCAGCGTGACGCCGCGCAGGACGCCCTCGCGCTGGAGCCGGCCCACGTCGGGGCCCGCGATGCCGTGCGTGGCGAGCCGCTCGGGCAGGATGCGGCGCCCGTCCGGCTCGACGAGGCGGTAGCCGTACGACTCCACGGGGTGGGAGAGCAGGGCGGCTTCGAGCGTGTACGCGTCGGTGACCGCGAGCGGCCCGTCGGCGGCGACGGGTGCCTCGGTCAGCCGGACGGTCTCGCGGTACGCCGTGGCGTACCGCAGCCGCTCGAAGTACCGCTGTCCGCTCGCCGGGTAGTGCGCGACGACCGGGTGCGGGACCTGGTCGAGGTTGATCCGCTGGATCACCCCGGCCAGACCGAGCGAGTGGTCGCCGTGGAAGTGCGTGACGCAGATCCGGTTCAGGTCGTGCGCCGCGACCCCGGCACGCAGCATCTGGCGCTGCGTGCCCTCGCCGGGGTCGAAGAGGATGCCCTGCCCGTCCCAGCGCAGCAGATAACCGTTGTGGTTGCGGTGCCGGGTCGGGACCTGGCTGGCCGTGCCGAGGACGACCAGTTCACGTGCGGACAAGGGGGTGCTCCGGACCTATCCGGGCGGCCAGTTGAGGCCGCGGCCGCCCAGCACGTGGGCGTGCGCGTGGAAGACGGTCTGGCCCGCGCCGGCCCCGGTGTTGAGGACGATGCGGTAGCCGCTGCCGTCCACCTTCTCCGCCTCGGCGACCTCTCCGGCCTCGCGCAGCACGTCGGCGGCTACGGCCGGCGCACCGGCCGCGAGGGAGGCGGCATCGGGGTAGTGGGCGCGCGGGATCACGAGCACGTGGGTGGGCGCCTGCGGGTTGATGTCCCGGAACGCGACGGTCGTCTCCGTCTCGCGCACGATCGTCGCCGGGACCTCCCCCGCCACGATCTTGCAGAACAGGCAGTCGCTCTGCGGCTCTCCGGCCATGGCCTCGTCCTCCTCGCCTCGGTCGAACTCGAACTCGATCTCGAACTGGGACGCGTGCTCGCTCACGGTCTCGAACTTGATCGCGATCACACGTACACGCGCATGCTATCGGGGGCCTCCGACAGCCCCGCCGGAACGTCCCCCGGTCCGGTCCTCACGGCCCCGGCCGGTCCCGCACCGTATCCGTACGCCTACGCCTACGCCTACGACCAGCGGCCGGTGCGGCCGAGGACGAGCGCGGTGGCCGCCGTACCCGCCGTGGAGGTGCGCAGGACGCTGGGCCCGAGCCGGTACGGCCGGGCGCCCGCCGCCTCGAACAGGGCCAGCTCCTCCGGGGACACGCCCCCCTCGGGCCCGACGACGAGCACGATCGTCCCCTCGCGCGGGAGTTCGGCGGTGGCGAGGGCCTCGCTCGGGTGGTTGCGGTCCTCGTGCAGCACGGCGGCGAAGTCGGCGCCCGCGAGCAGGGCGGCGACCTGCTTGGACGTCATCAGCTCGGCGACCTCGGGGAACCGGGTGCGGCGCGACTGCTTGCCGGCCTCACGGGCGGTGCTGCGCCACTTGGTGAGGGCCTTCTGCCCGCGCTCGCCCTTCCACTGGGTGATGCAGCGGGACGCGGCCCACGGCACGATCGCGTCGACGCCGGTCTCCGTCATGGTCTCGACGGCCAGTTCCCCTCGGTCGCCCTTGGGCAGGGCCTGGACGACGGTGATCGAGGGCACCGGCTCGGGCTCCTCGTGCAGCGCGGACGTCTCCACGGTCAGCCGGTCCTTGCCCTCCACGGCGGACACCACGCCCTCGACCCAGCGGCCCCGGCCGTCGGTCAGGACGACGTCCTCGCCCGGCTGGAGCCGCTTCACGGAGACGGCGTGCCGGCCCTCGGGCCCGTCCAGGACGAACAGACGGGTACCGGGAAGGGTGTCGACGACGAAGACGGGTGCGGTCACGAAGTGCTCCTGGGACTGATGCTGCCGGTGATGCCAGTGGTGCCGGGGGTACCGGGGAGGCCAGAGGTGCCGGGGAGGCCGGAGATACCGGAGATGCCTGGGGCGCCGGGGGCGTCGGTGCCGCCGTAGAGCGCGGTGTGGAGTTCCTCGGCCAGTACCTCGACCAGCCGCCCGGCCGGCAGCTCCCGGGCCAGCCGGTGCCCCTGCCCGGCCCACAGCGCCATGGCCTGCGGATCCCCGGCCGCCGCGGCGGCTCGCCGCAACGGGGCGGTGAGGTGGTGGACCTCGGGGTACGCGGCCGGGGCGTACGGCCCGTGCTCGCGCATGAACCGGTTCACCAGACCGCGCGCCGGGCGCCCGGAGAACGCCCGGGTCAGCTCGGTACGGGTGAACAGGGCCGTGAGGGCCGGATCGGTCAGGGCCCGCTTGTGCAGCGGGTGCGCCCCGGACTCCGGGCAGACGAGGAAGGCGGTGCCGAGCTGGGCCGCGTCGGCGCCCGCCGCGAGGACGGCGGCGATCTGCCGGCCGCGCATGATCCCGCCGGCGGCGATGATCGGCAGCCGGACCCGCTCCCGTACCTCCGTGATCAGCGGCAGCAGCGCGCTGCCGCTGCCCGCCGAGGGCCCGTCGGCGGGATCGTCGCGGTGGGTGCCCTGGTGGCCGCCGGCCTCGGTGCCCTGCACGCCGATCGCGGCGGCGCCGGCCCGCTCGGCCGTCCGGGCCTCCTCGGCGGAGGTGACGGTGACGATCGTGTACGTGCCGGCCCGGGCGAACGCGTCGAGCGTGTCGCGGTCGGGGCAGCCGAAGGTGAAGGAGACGACCGGCACGGGGTCGTCGAGGAGGATCGCCAGCTTGGCGTCGTACGCGTCGTCACGGCCTTGGTCGGGATCGCCCAGCTCGGTCTCGTACCAGCCCGCCTCGCCGGCCAGCTGGTGCCGGTAGACCTCGACGGCGGCCGGATCGGCCGGCTGGTCGCGCGGCGGGACGAACAGATTGACCCCGAAGGGCCGCGCGGTGAGCCCTCGGACCTGCTTGATCTCCTGGTACAGCCCGCCGGCGGTCTTGTACCCGCCCGCCAGGAAACCGAGCGCGCCCGCCTCGCAGACGGCGCCGACGAGATCCGGGCAGGATCCGCCGCCGGCCATGGGGGCCTGCACGATCGGATACCGGGAGAGATCGTTCAGCGCGGTGGACATGCGGGCATCGTTTCATGCCACCGCGAGCGCGCCGAATCAGCGGGCGGGGGCGAGCCGGGGCGAACGGGGTACGCGCGAGGGGCGGCCCGCACGATGTGCGGACCGCCCCTCGGAAGACCGTCGGGCCGATGAACCGGCGGGAGCTTCCGACCGTCGAAACAGCCGAAGACCCACCGGGCGGAAGACCTGCCGGAGGCAGGTCCTACCAGGACCTACCGTCCGTTGAAGGCATCCTTCAGCCGCGAGAACAGCCCCTGCCGCCCGGGCTGACTGTGCCGACCCGGGGGGGCGACCCCCGGACCCCCGGCAGAGCGCCTACCGCCCGTTGAAGGCATCCTTCAGCCGCGAGAACAGCCCCTGCTGCCCAGGCTGGAACTGCCCCGTGGGCCGTTCCTCTCCCCGCAGCTTGGACAGTTCGCGCAGCAGTCGCTCCTGCTCGGCGTCGAGCTTCGTCGGGGTCTGGACCTCGACGTGCACGATCAGGTCGCCTCGGCCGTTGCCGCGCAGGTGGGTGACGCCCCGGCCGTGCAGCGGGACCGACTGGCCGGACTGGGTGCCCGGCCGGATGTCGATCTCCTCGACACCGTCGAGCGTCGTCAGCGGCACCTTGGTGCCGAGCGCGCCCGCCGTCATCGGGATGGTCACCGTGCAGTGCAGGTCGTCGCCGCGCCGCTGGAAGACCTCGTGCGGAAGCTCGTGGATCTCGACGTACAGGTCGCCGGCGGGGCCGCCGCCGGGGCCGACCTCGCCCTCGCCCGCGAGCTGGATGCGGGTGCCGTTGTCGACACCGGCGGGGATCTTGACCGTGAGGGTACGGCGCGAGCGCACCCGGCCGTCGCCCGCGCACTCGGGGCACGGGGTCGGGACGACGGTGCCGAAGCCCTGACACTGCGGGCACGGGCGCGAGGTCATGACCTGGCCCAGGAAGGACCGGGTGACCTGGGAGACCTCACCGCGGCCTCGGCACATGTCACAGGTCTGCGCCGAGGTGCCGGGGGCGGCACCCTCGCCGGAGCAGGTGGTGCAGACCACGGCCGTGTCGACCTGGATGTCCTTGGTGGTGCCGAAGGTCGCCTCGTCGAGGGTGATCTCCAGGCGGATCATCGCGTCCTGGCCGCGCCGGGTACGCGAGCGCGGGCCGCGCTGGGACGCCGTACCGAAGAAGGCGTCCATGATGTCCGAGAAGTTCCCGAAGCCGCCCGCGCCGAAGCCGCCGGCACCACCGGCGCCGCCGGAGGCGGACAGCGGGTCGCCGCCGAGGTCGTAGACCTGCTTCTTCTGCGGGTCGGAGAGCACCTCGTAAGCGGCGTTGATCTCCTTGAACCGCTCCTGGGTCTTCGGGTCCGGGTTCACGTCCGGGTGGAGCTCACGGGCGAGGCGGCGGAATGCCTTCTTGATCTCGTCCTGTGAAGCGTCGCGGCGCACGCCGAGTACGGCGTAGTAGTCCGTGGCCACTTACGACTCCGCCAGGATCTGTCCGACGTAACGTGCCACTGCGCGTACCGCTCCCATCGTTCCGGGGTAATCCATGCGGGTCGGTCCGACCACGCCGAGTTTGGCGACTGCCTCGCCGCCCGAACCGTAGCCGACCGAGACGACGGATGTGGACGTGAGTCCCTCATGGGCGTTCTCGTGCCCGATCCGTACGGTCATGCCCGATTCCTTGGCCTCGCCGAGCAGCTTGAGAAGCACGACCTGCTCCTCAAGAGCTTCCAGGACGGGCCTGATCGTCAGGGGGAAATCGTGCCCGAAGCGGGTCAGATTGGCGGTGCCGCCGATCATGAGCCGTTCCTCGCGCTGTTCGACGAGGGTTTCGAGCAGGGTGGCGAGGACCGTCGAGACGGTACCCCGGTCCTCGATGTCCTCGAAGGATTCCGGCAGATCCTGCACCAGCTGCGGCACGTCGGCGAACCGGCGGCCGACGACCCGGCTGTTGAGCCGGGCCCGCAGATCGGCGAGGGAGTTCTCGCCGAACGGCGCGGGACAGTCGACGACCCGCTGCTCGACCCGGCCGGTGTCCGTGATGAGCACGAGCATGAGCCGGGCGGGCGCCAGCGAGAGCAGTTCCACGTGCCGCACCGTCGAACGGGTCAGCGAAGGGTACTGCACGACGGCGACCTGCCGGGTCAGCTGCGCGAGCAGCCGGACCGTGCGGGCGACGACGTCGTCGAGGTCGACGGCGCCGTCGAGGAAGTTGTGGATCGCCCGCCGCTCGGGGGTCGACAGCGGCTTGACGCCGGCCAGACGGTCGACGAAGAGGCGATAGCCCTTGTCCGTGGGGATGCGGCCGGCGCTGGTGTGCGGCTGGGCGATGAAGCCCTCGTCCTCCAGGACCGCCATGTCGTTGCGGACGGTGGCGGGCGACACGCCGAGCTTGTGACGCTCGGTGAGCGCCTTGGAGCCGACCGGCTCCTCCGTCCCGACGTAGTCCTGGACGATCGCGCGCAGCACCTCGAGTCTGCGTTCGCTGAGCATCGCGCGCACCTCCAGCTGTCGTTCCGGTTCCGCTTGTCCCGCTTTTGGCACTCACCCTGTTCGAGTGCCAGGAATCCACCCGCAAGTGTAAGGCGGCGGACGTCGCTCCTGGCAAGGAGGCGGGCTGGGCACCCTTCGAACAGTTAGCGTCCCGCCATGGACATCGACTGGGACGCGCACGGCTGGGAAGGGCTCGGCGAGGGGGTCGGGCGGCGCAGGCTGCCGGGCTGGGACGCCACGGTGGGCCTGGTGACGGGGCGGGACGGGGTCCTGCTGTACGACACCGGCTCGACGCTCGCCGAGGGGGCCGAGCTGCGGGCGCAGGTGAGCTCTCTCACGGGTGGGCGGAGCGTGACACATGTCGCACTCGGTCATCCACACTTCGACCACGTGTTCGGTACGGCGGCCTTCCCGGGGGCCGAGGTCTACGGGGCGGCGGGCCTGGCCGCGCTACTGCGCCGGGAGGCGGCCGAACTGCTGGCGGACGCGGTACGGCAGGGGGTGGACGCGGGGGCCGCCGCCGAGGCCGCGGAGGCGCTGGTCGCACCGGGGCACGAGGTCGCGGGGGAACTGGTGCTCGACCTGGGTGGCCGACGGGTGGTCCTCGCGAACGCGGGGCCCGGTCACACGGGCCACGACCTGGCCCTGCTGGTGCCCGGCACCCCGGCGGTGGTCTTCTGCGGCGACCTGGTCGAGGAGTCCGGCGAACCGCAGGCCGGACCGGACGCGCTGCCCGCCCGCTGGCCGGCCGCCGTCGACCGGCTGCTGGCGCTGGGCGGCGCGGACGCGCGGTACGTGCCGGGGCACGGGGCGGTGGTGGACGCCGCGTTCGTACGACGCCAGCGCGCGGAACTGGCACGGCGCGCCGCGGTGTCGTAGCGTCCCCGGAATGCGCAGCTACCAGCCCGATCTGACGCCCCCTTGGAAGCGCTCGGCGCCCGTGCCGGAGGTTCCGGCGGAGCGCGATCTGGTCGTCGAGGAGGCCGGAACGGGATTCTGCGGGGCGGTGATCCGCTGCGAGGCGGGCACGGTGACCCTGGAGGACCGGTTCGGCAAGCACCGGGTCTTCCCGATGGAGCCGCGCGGCTTCCTCATCGACGGCCGGCCCGTCACCCTGGTCCGCCCGACCGGCCCCGCACAGGCCCGGCCCACCCGCACGGCGTCGGGCTCGGTCGCGGTCCCGGGCACCCGGGCGCGGGTCGCCCGGGCGGGCCGTATCTACGTCGAGGGCCGCCACGACGCCGAGCTGGTGGAACGGGTCTGGGGCGACGACCTGCGGATCGAGGGCGTCGTCGTGGAGTACCTGGAGGGCGTCGACGACCTCCCGTCCCTCGTCGCCGACTTCGCCCCGGCCCCGGACGCGCGCCTCGGCGTCCTCGTCGACCACCTGGTCCCGGGCTCCAAGGAGTCCCGCATCGCGGCCCAGGTCACCTCGCTGGACGTCCTGGTCGTCGGCCACCCGTACATCGACGTCTGGGAGGCCGTGAAGCCGTCCTCGGTGGGCATCCCGGCCTGGCCGGCGGTCCCCCGGGGCCAGGACTGGAAGACGGGCGTCTGCCACGCCCTGAACTGGCCGGCCAACACGGGCGCGGCCTGGCAGCACATCCTCTCCCGGGTGCACTCCTACAAGGACCTGGAGCCGGCGCTGCTGGGCAGGGTGGAGGAACTGATCGACTTCGTGACGGCCCCGTAGCCCCAAAAGTCGACCTACTTCTTCTTCCCCCGCCCCCGCCCCCGCCCCCGCCCCCCTCCCACCCCGCAACCCCGACCGCGCCCCCACGCCCCGCACGCCACGCCACGCCCACCCGCACAGCGCGGCGCAGCGCCACCAACCTCAGTCCACCAAGTCCCGCACCACCGCGTCCGCCAGCAACCGCCCCCGCAACGTCAGCACCGCCCGCCCCGCCTCGTAAGCGCCCGCGTCCAGCAGCCCGTCCCCCAGAGCACGCCCCGCCGCCTCCCGTCCCGCCGCCTTGAGCAGCCCGAGTTCGACGCCTTCGCGCAGCCGGAGCTCCAGGAGCACCCGTTCGACCCGCCGGTCCTCGTCGGTGAGGATTTCCCGTCCGGCACCGGGCGAGCGTCCTTCGCCGAGGGCGGCCGCGTACGCGCCGGGGTGCTTCACGTTCCACCAGCGGACGCCACCGACGTGGCTGTGGGCGCCGGGCCCGGCGCCCCACCAGTCGGCGCCGCGCCAGTACAGCTCGTTGTGGTGGCAGCGGCCGGCTTCGGAGGTGGCCCAGTTGGAGACCTCGTACCAGTCGAAGCCTGCCTGGGTGAGGACGTCTTCGGCGATGAGGTACCGGTCGGCGTGGACGTCGTCGTCGGTCATGGGTATCTCGCCGCGCCGGATGCGCCGGGCGAGCTGGGTGCCTTCTTCGACGATGAGCGCGTAGGCGCTGATGTGGTCGGGTCCGGCGCCGATGGCGGCGTCGAGGGAGGCGCGCCAGTCGTCGTCGGTCTCGCCGGGCGTGCCGTAGATGAGGTCGAGGTTGACGTGGTCGAAGCCGGCGGCGTGCGCTTCGGCGACGCAGGCTTCGGGCCGGCCGGGGGTGTGGCTGCGGTCGAGGATCTTCAGGACGTGCTGCCGGGCACTCTGCATGCCGAAGGAGACACGGTTGTAGCCGCCGGCGCGCAGTTCGGCGAGGTAGGCCGGGTCGACGGAGTCGGGGTTGGCCTCGGTGGTGATCTCGGCGTCGTCGGCGAGTCCGAATTCGTCGCGGATGGCGGCGAGCATGCGGACGAGGTCGGCGGCGGGCAGCAGGGTGGGGGTGCCGCCGCCGACGAAGACGGTCTGGACCGGGCGCGGGTCGTCGCCGAGGGTCTTGCGGGCGAGCCGTATCTCCTCGGTGATCTGGCCGGCGTAGTTCTCGCGGGAGGCGAGGACGCCGCCGGCACCGCGAAGCTCGCTCGCGGTGTAGGTGTTGAAGTCGCAGTAGCCGCAGCGGGTGGCGCAGTACGGCACGTGCAGATAGAAGCCGAGCGGTCGCTCCCCCGCACCGTCCAGGGCGTGCGCGGGCAGCGCTCCGTCCTCGGGCATGGGCTCACCATCGGGCAGTACGGAAGGCATGCCGCCATTGTCCCGTACCGCCCGGGGTGCGCCCCAGCCCTGTGGACAACTTCACGCGCACCCCGGCCCACGGCCTGCGGCAAACCCACGGAACCCGCAGGTCACACCACCCGAAACCCCCAGGTCACGCCTCCCGCGCGCCCGCGTACATCTCCTCGATCAGGTGCTGGTAGGTCCGCTCGACCACCGGCCGCTTCATCTTCAGGCTCGGGGTCAGCTCGCCGTGTTCGACGTCGAGGTCGCGCGGCAGCAGCCGGAACTTCTTGATCGTCTGCCAGCGCTGGAGGCCCTCGTTGAGGCGGGCGACGTACCCCTCGACGAGCTTCTGGGTCTGCGGGGCCGCGACGACCTCCGCGTACGTCTTGCCGCCGAGGCCGTTCTCGGCGGCCCAGCCGAGCAGGGAGGGCTCGTCGAGGGCGATGAGCGCGGTGCAGTAGTTCCGGTCGGCGCCGAGGACGATCATGTTGGAGACGAACGGGCAGACGGCCTTGAACTGGCCCTCGACCTCGGTCGGCGCGATGTACTTGCCGCCGGAGGTCTTGAACAGGTCCTTCTTGCGGTCGGTGATCCGCAGATAGCCGTCGTTGGACAGTTCGCCGATGTCGCCGGTGTGGAACCAGCCGTCCGGCTCCAGGACCTCGGCGGTCTTCTCGGGCAGACCGTGGTAGCCCTCCATGATGCCGGGGCTGCGCAGCAGGATCTCGCCATCCTCGGCGATGCGGACCTCGGTGCCGGGCAGCGGCTTGCCGACGGTGCCGGTGCGGTAGGCCTCGCCGGGGTTGACGAAGGACGCGGCGGAGGACTCGGTGAGGCCGTAGCCCTCCATGATGTGGATGCCGGCGCCGGAGAAGAAGTAGCCGATCTCGGGGGCGAGGGCGACGGAGCCGGAGACGGCGGCGCGCAGCCGGCCGCCGAACGCCTCGCGCAGCTTCGAGTAGACGAGCGCGTCGGCGACCTTGTGCTTGGCGGTGAGGCCGAAGGGCGCGGTGGCGGCGCCGGTGCGGCGGAAGTTGTCCTGGCTGACCTTGGCGTACTCGCGGGCGACGCCGGCCGCCCACTGGAAGATCTTGTACTTGGCCGCGCCGCCCTCGCGGGCCTTGGCGGCGACGCCGTTGTAGACCTTCTCGAAGATGCGCGGGACGGCGGCCATGTAGGTGGGCTGGACGATCGGCAGATTGACGATGATCTTGTCGATCCGGCCGTCGACGGCGGTGACGTGCCCGATCTCGATCTGCCCGGAGGTGAGCACCTTGCCGAAGACATGGGCCAGCGGCAGCCACAGGTACTGGATGTCCTCGCTGGTCAGCAGGCCGGTGGCGGCGATCGCCTTGGCCATGTACGACCAGCTGTCGTGGCGCAGCCGGACGCCCTTGGGGCGGCCTGTGGTGCCCGAGGTGTAGATGAGGGTGGCGAGCTGGTCGGAGGTGAGGGCGGCGACCCGCTCCTTGACGATCTCCGGGTGGCGCTCCAGATAGGCCGCGCCGCGCGCCTCCAGGTCGGCGAGGGTCAGCACCCAGTCGTCGGAGGTGTCGGCGCCCTCGGGGTCGATGACGACGACGTGGTGGAGCTGGGGCAGCTCGGCGCGGCGCTCGACGGCCTTGGCGAGCTGCTCGGCGTTCTCGGCGATGAGGACGCGGGAGCCGGAGTCGGAGAGGATGAACGCCGACTCCTCGGCGTTGGTCTGCGGGTAGACGGTGGTGACCGCGGCACCGGCGCACATGACGCCGAGGTCGGCGAGGATCCACTCGACGCGGGTGGCGGAGGCGAGGGCGACCCGCTCCTCGGGCGCGACACCGAGGTCGATGAGTCCGGCGGCGATGGCGTGGACGCGCTTGGCGGCCTCGGCCCAGGTGAGCGACTTCCAGTCGTCGGGGCCCTGGCCGGACGCGGCGGGCACCGGGTAGCGGTAGGCCTCCGCGTCGGGGGTCCGCTCGACGCGCTCCAGGAAGAGGGCGGCCACGGACGGCGGCCGGTTCTCGATCAGGGTCTGTGTGTCGCTCACGACGTCCTCCGGGCGGCGGCGGTGCGGTCAGGCGGGGGCGCCGCGGGCGGGGGGACGCGCGCGGCGCGGGTGGCGGCGCGGGGACGCACCGCGTGTCTAACTCACGAGTAACCTTCGAGCGGCTTCAGGGTAGAGGCCCGGGGACGGGTGCGTAAGGGCTTGCTTATAACGAACGGGTCTGCGCACCAGTGGTGCGCAGACCCGTTCACGGCCCGCTCGCGGGGTTTCCGCGGCGTCCTGGGACTACTTCTTCGGCTTGGCGGCCGCGGAGTCGTCGCTCGACAGGACGGCGATGAAGGCCTCCTGCGGGACCTCCACGGAGCCGACCATCTTCATCCGCTTCTTGCCTTCCTTCTGCTTCTCCAGCAGCTTCCGCTTACGGGAGATGTCACCGCCGTAGCACTTGGCGAGGACGTCCTTGCGGATGGCGCGGATGGTCTCGCGGGCGATGACCCGGGCGCCGATCGCGGCCTGGACCGGCACCTCGAAGCTCTGCCGCGGGATGAGCTCCTTGAGCTTGGCGACGAGCCGGACGCCGTACGCGTACGCCTGGTCCTTGTGCGTGATCGCCGAGAAGGCGTCGACCTTGTCGCCGTGCAGCAGGATGTCGACCTTGACCAGGGAGCTGCTCTGCTCGCCGGTGGGCTCGTAGTCGAGCGAGGCGTAGCCGCGGGTCTTGGACTTCAGCTGGTCGAAGAAGTCGAAGACGATCTCGGCCAGCGGCAGGGTGTAGCGGATCTCGACCCGGTCCTCGGACAGGTAGTCCATGCCGAGCATGGTGCCGCGCCGGGTCTGGCACAGCTCCATGATCGAGCCGATGAACTCGGAGGGGGCGAGGATCGTGGCGCGCACGACCGGCTCGTACACCTCGTCGATCTTGCCCTCGGGGAACTCGCTCGGGTTGGTGACCGTGTGCTCCGCGCCGTCCTCCATGACCACGCGGTAGACCACGTTCGGGGCGGTCGCGATGAGGTCCAGGCCGAACTCGCGCTCCAGGCGCTCGCGGATCACGTCGAGGTGGAGCAGGCCGAGGAAGCCGACACGGAAGCCGAAGCCGAGCGCGGCGGAGGTCTCCGGCTCGTAGACCAGCGCGGCGTCGTTGAGCTGGAGCTTGTCCAGGGCCTCGCGCAGCTCCGGGTAGTCGGAGCCGTCCAGCGGATACAGACCGGAGAAGACCATCGGCTTCGGGTCCTTGTAGCCGCCCAGGGCCTCTTCGGCGCCCTTGGACTGGGAGGTGATCGTGTCACCCACCTTGGACTGGCGGACGTCCTTCACACCGGTGATCAGGTAGCCCACCTCGCCGACGCCGAGGCCGTCGGCCGGCAGCATCTCGGGCGAGTTGGTGCCGATCTCCAGCAGCTCGTGGGTCGCGCCGGTCGACATCATCCGGATGCGCTCGCGCTTGTTGAGCTGGCCGTCGACGACACGGACGTACGTGACGACACCGCGGTACGAGTCGTACACCGAGTCGAAGATCATCGCGCGGGCCGGGGCGTCGGCGACGCCGACGGGGGCCGGGACGTCCCGGACGACGCGGTCGAGCAGCGCCTCGACGCCCATGCCGGTCTTCGCGGAGACCTTGAGGACGTCCTCCGGCTGGCAGCCGATGAGGTTGGCCAGCTCCTCGGCGAACTTCTCCGGCTGGGCGGCCGGCAGGTCGATCTTGTTGAGGACCGGAACGATGGTGAGCTCGTTCTCCATGGCCAGGTAGAGGTTGGCCAGGGTCTGCGCCTCGATGCCCTGGGCGGCGTCCACCAGCAGGACCGTGCCCTCGCACGCGGCGAGCGAGCGCGACACCTCGTAGGTGAAGTCGACGTGCCCGGGGGTGTCGATCATGTTCAGGATGTGCGTACGGCCCTGCTCCGGCCCCTCGGTCGGGGCCCAGGGCAGCCGGACCGCCTGGGACTTGATCGTGATGCCGCGCTCACGCTCGATGTCCATCCGGTCGAGATACTGGGCACGCATCTGCCGCTGGTCGACCACACCGGTCAGCTGGAGCATCCGGTCGGCGAGCGTGGACTTGCCGTGGTCGATGTGCGCGATGATGCAGAAGTTGCGGATCAGAGCCGGGTCGGTACGGCTCGGCTCGGGCACGTTGGTAGGAGTCGCGGGCACGCAGGGTTCTCGTCTCGGGCGGTGTTCGGAACGGGTACGTAGCCACCATCGTCCCATGGCCGCGGGCCAACGGTCGGTTTGGGCGGTGTGGGGGGCGGCTGATAACGTGGACAGCTGTGTCTCGTATGCCCTCTCAGCTGCGGGGCGCATCCTCAAGAAACATCGAACCTGTAAAGGCTCTTTCGTGGCGAACATCAAGTCCCAGATCAAGCGGAACAAGACCAACGAGAAGGCGCGCCTGCGCAACAAGGCCGTCAAGTCGTCGCTCAAGACCGCGATCCGCAAGGCCCGTGAGGCTGTCGCCGCCGGCGACCTCGAGAAGGCCACCGTTGCCGCTCGTGCCGCCTCGCGTCAGCTCGACAAGGCTGTCTCGAAGGGTGTCATCCACAAGAACGCCGCCGCCAACAAGAAGTCGGCGCTGGCGATCAAGGTTTCCTCCCTCCAGGGCTGAGCTCTGATGTGACCGGCCGCACGGGATCCAGCGGGCCCTCTACCCCGCTCCCGGACGGCCACCCCGGCCACGTACGCGAGACGCGTTCGCCACGCGTGTACGGGCCACCACAAGCGTGAACCGAGGGCCCCGCCCCTCTCCTTCCCCAGGAGAGCGGCGGGGCCCTCGGCGTTGTACCCGTAGACCCTGTGCCCGCGTGCCCTCGATCCGAGGGCGCGCGGGCACAGGGTCTACGCGTGTGTTCCGTGCGTGCGCTCCGTACGCGGGGCCGGGCTCCAGGCGTCCTGGCCGGGGCCGGCTCGGCCGGTCCCGGAGGCCCGAGGCCGAGGCTCCGGTCCGGCGGGCTCCGGTCCTGCCGGTCTCCGGTCAGGCGCGGCGCATCCGGGCGGCGCGGGCGATGGTGACGACGGCCTTCTCCAGGGCGTACTCCGGGTCGTCGCCGCCTCCCTTCACCCCCGCGTCGGCCTCCGCGACCGCGCGCAGGGCGACGGAGACGCCGTCCGGGGTCCAGCCGCGCATCTGCTGGCGGACCCGGTCGATCTTCCACGGGGGCATGCCCAGCTCGCGCGCGAGATCGGCGGGCCGGCCGCCGCGGGCGGAGGAGAGCTTGCCGATGGCGCGGACGCCCTGGGCGAGCGCGCTGGTGATCAGCACGGGGGCGACGCCGGTCGACAGCGACCAGCGCAGGGCCTCCAGCGCCTCGGCGGCACGGCCCTCGACGGCCCGGTCGGCCACCGTGAACGACGATGCCTCGGCGCGCCCGGTGTAGTAGCGCGCGACGACCGCCTCGTCGATGGTCCCGTCGACGTCCGCCGTCAGCTGCGCCGCGGCGGAGGCCAGCTCCCGCAGGTCACTGCCGATCGCGTCGACGAGCGCCTGGCACGCCTCGGGCGTCGCCGAACGGCCCAGGGACCGGAACTCCTGCCGGACGAACGTCAGCCGCTCCGCCGGCTTCGTCGTCTTCGGGCAGGCCACCTCGCGGGCGCCCGCCTTGCGGGCCGCTTCCAGGAGCCCCTTGCCCTTGGCGCCGCCGGCGTGCAGGACCACCAGGGTGATCTCCTCGGCCGGATCGTCCAGGTATGCCTTGATCTCCTTGATCGTGTCGGCCGGCAGGTCCTGCGCGTTCCGCATGACCAGGACCTTGCGCTCGGAGAACAGCGAGGGGCTGGTCAGCTCCGCGAGCGAGCCGGGCTGGAGCTGCTCGGGGGCGAGGTCGCGCACATCGGTGTCGGCGTCGGCGGCCCGGGCGGCCGCCACCACCTCGCGGACCGCGCGGTCGAGCAGCAGGTCCTCCTGGCCCACGGCGAGCGTGACGGGGGCGAGGAGATCGTCGGAGGAAGACTTCTTGGTGGCCATCGCGTTCCAGCATCCCACGCGCCACCGACAGCCCCTTCCCGCGCCGGCGGGCCGATCGCCGAGAATGTGCGGGTGAGCGATGTGAGACACGTACTGGTCCTGCCCGACCGCGACGCGGCCGAGGAGGTCGCCGCCGAACTGCCCGACCGGTTCGGCGTCGCGGAGGAGCCGCAGCTCGTCCGCGACGCCCTGGCGGGCGAGGACGACGCCGAGGACGCCCAGTGGCTGGTGGTGGTCGAGGACCCGGACGGCCGCCTCGACCCGGCAGACCTCGACTCCCTGGCCTCCGAGTACGAGGGCTGGCTGGAGGTCCCGTAGGACCTGCCCGCCGGCGCGCGCACCCCTACCCCTCCGCTCCCTTCACGGCGACCGGATCCGGGCCCGCGTCGGACCGGGGCCCGGACCCGGGCTCGGGCCGGGGCTCGGGCCGGGGCTCCGTGGGGGGCTCCGGCAGCTCGCGCATACGTGCCAGGGGCGAGGGCAGCACCCACAGGACGGCGAGCACGGTGCCGACCGTCGCGATCCACAGAGTGGGCCGCAGGCCGAGGGCACTGCCCAGCAGGCCGCCGGCGAGCGCGCCGAGCGGGCGGAAGCCGTGGTTGAGGGTCCGGTACGCGCCCATCACCCGGCCCCGTATCGCGTCGGGGACCAGCGCCATCTGGAAGGACCCGATCGCGATGTCGAGCAGCATCACGCCGACGCAGGACAGGAACTCGGCGACGATCAGCAACCCGACGACCAGCGGCTTCGGCCCGGCGGCGAGAGGCACCAGGAGCAGCGGCAGCCCGAAGCCCAGGAAGCCGGACACCGTCGAACGGCCGACCCCGATCCGCCGGACCACCCGGGACGCCACCGCCGCGCCGATCAGCCCGCCGATCGCCCCGGTGCTGAGCACCGCGCCGAGGACCCCCGCGCTCAGCCCGAGCGTCGTCGTCACGTAGAGGACGAAGAGGGTGGAGAACATGAAGTTGAAGAACTGCACGGTGCCCGCGGCCGCGAACAGCGCCCGCATCGACCGGTTCCCGACCAGCCACCGCATTCCCTCGGTGAAGTGCCCCTTCTCCACGGGCGCGGGGGCGGGTTCGGCCGGAGCGATCCGGGCCAGACAGGCCGCCGAGACCAGATAGGTGAAGGCGTTGGCGACCAGGGCGAACGGTGCCGTCAGTATCTGCACCAGCACACCGGCGGCGCCGGGCCCCGCCAGCCAGGCCATCGAACGGCTGCCGTTGACCAGCGAGTTCGCCTGCACATAACGCTCTACGGGGACCAGCGCCACGAACAGCGTCGCGTTGCACACGTCGAACAGCACGCCGGACACGCCCACCGTGAAGGCCACCGCGTACAGCTGGCCGAGTGTCAGCACGTCCAGGAAGTACGCGACGGGCAGGCTCAGTACGAGTGCCGCGCGAACCACATCGGTGGCGATCATGACGTGCCGCCGCCGGGCCCGCCGGTCGGCCCAGGCCCCGAACGGCAGATTGAACAGCAGCGCGGGCAGCAGTTCGGCGGTCTTCAGCCAGCCCATCTCGGCGGCGTCGGCCCCGAGCACGAGCACGGCGGCGAGCGGCAGCGCCATGAGCGCGACCTGGTCACCGGCGAGCGAGACGGTCTGCCCGGTCCAGTACCGGCGGAACTCCCGCTCCCTTAACAGCGCGGGTATACGTTCGGCGAGCGTCATCGGTCATTCCCCTCCGCTGTCGGGATGCACGGTGTCGGGCAGTTCGCGGTCGACGAAGGCGATCCGCAGGACGGACACGGGCCGCGCGCCCTCGGGCCGCCGGGCCGGGTCCTTCTCCCGTTCCTCGTAGGGGCGCAGCAACTCGTCGATGCCCCGGCCCAGTCCGGCCAGTTCCTCGGGGGTGAGGTGGAACAGCGTGTCGCCGAACTGCTCCGCCTCCTGCCATTCCCTGGGCAGGCTGTGCCGCTGCTCCAGGGCGCGGAGCGTGCGGGTGAGGTAGTGCTCCGCGGTGGCCATGCTGAGCGCGGTGGCCGCCTCGGCGACCGCCGGGTCCTCGCTGGTGTCCGACCACTGGGTGTACCGGGCCGTCGCCTGCCAGGGCTTCTCCCGCCCCTTGCCCCCCGGGGCCTGCTCGACCAGGCCGTACTTGGCGAGTATCCGCAGGTGGTACGAGCAGCTGGCCACCGACTCCCCGGTCAGCTCGGCGGCCCGGGTGGCGGTGAACGGCCCCTCGCTCCGCAGCAGTCCCACGAGGGCCATCCGGACCGGATGGGCGTAGGCGCGCAGGGCGCGGGGATCGGTGAGATGGACGCTGCGAGGCAGCTCGTCACGGTGCTCCGACATGATGTAAAGCTATCTTTAGAAAGACTCCTTTACAAGAGATTTCAGGTGTCCCCGCCGCCCGGGTCCGCGCCCGCGAGCGTGTGGGCCGCGAGGCCGGTACCCGCGCCGGTGACCACGACCGCCCCGTCCCGGTCCGTGCTCAGCACCCGCGCCCCGCCGTCCCGCAGGGCCCGGACCGTCCGGGGCGACGGATGGCCGTACGGGTTGTCGCGGCCGGCCGAGATCAGGGCCAGCCGGGGCCGCACCGCCCGGATGAGCCCCGGGTCCTGGTGGGCCGAGCCGTGGTGGGCCACCTTCAGCACGTCGACCGGCGGCAGCCGCGGATACGCCCGGACCAGGCCCCGCTGCGCCGCGGGTTCGAGGTCGCCGAGCAGCAACAGGGTCACGCCGCCCGCGGTCTTGACGAACAGCACGACACTCGCGTCGTTCGCCGCCGACTCCGTCGACTCCGCCGCCCCGGCGACCCCTTCCGGCCCACCGGCCCCTGGCCACAGCACCCGCCACTCCAGCGGACCGATCACCCGCCGCTCCCCCGGTATCGCCCGCACCACCGGCACCCCGGCGGCCCGCGCGGTACGCCGTACGAACTCCGCCTGCCCCGGCGGGTCGTCCAGCCCCGTCGTCTGGATCGCGCCCACCGTCCGGCCGCGCAGCACTCCCGGCAGACCGGCCACATGGTCCGCGTGGAAGTGACTGAGCACCAGCAGGGGGATCGTGCGCACCCCGAGCGCCGTCAGACAGCGGTCGACCGGCACCGGGTCGGGCCCCGCGTCCACCACGACCGCGGTGTCCCCGCCGGCCGCGAGGACCGTCGCGTCGCCCTGACCGACCTGGCACAGGGCGAACACCCAGCCCGGCGGCGGCCAGCCGGTGACCAGCCGGACCAGCGGCGGCGGCCGGACCACCGCCAGGACCAGCAGCACCGCGCAACCGGCCCCGATCCACCGCCGGTACGGCAGCCGCCACGCGGCGAGCACCAGGAGCCCGGTCAGCGCCGCGAGCAGCAGCCCGCCCCACCAGCCGTCCGGCCAGGCCACCCGAGCGCCGGGCAGCCCCGCCCCGGTACGGGCCACCCGGGCGATCCACCCGGCGGGCACGGCCGCGACCCACGCCACCCACCCGGCGGCCCACGGCCACACCGGCGCGAGGCCCAGCACGGCGAAACCGAGGACCGTTGCCGGCGCCACCACCGCTTCCGCGAGCAGATTGGCGGGCACCGCCACCAGGCTCACCCGGGCCGCGAAGACCACCACGACGGGCGCGCACAGCGCCTGGGCCGCGAGCGTCGCCGCCAGCGCCTCCGCGATCCGGCCGGGCACCCGACGCCGGCGCAGGGCGTCGCTCCAGCCCGGAGCGATCGTGAGCAGCGCGCCGGTGGCCAGGACGGAGAGCAGGAATCCGTAACTCCGCGCCAGCCAGGGGTCGTAGAGCACCAGGGCGAGTACCGCCGCGGCGAGTGCCGGGAGCAGTGAACGGCGCCGGCCGGTCGCCAGAGCGAGCAGGGTGACGAGCCCGCACGCCGCCGCCCGCAGCACGCTCGGATCGGGCCGGCACACCACGACGAACGCGAGCGTCAGCCCTCCCCCGACGCACGCGGTCATCCGCAGCGGGATGCCCAACCGGGGCGCGAGACCGCCCCGTTCGGCCCGCTGCGCGGTGCCGGGCCGTCCGATGAGGAGCAGCAGCACGACCGTGAGGTTCGATCCCGAGACGGCGAGGAGATGGGTGAGATCGGTGGCTTCGAACGCCTCCTTCAGTCCGGGCTCGACACGGGAGGTGTCCCCGACCACCAGGCCCGGCAGCAGGGCCCGGGCGTCCGGCGGCAGGTGCTCGGTCGCCCGCCGCAGTCCGGCACGCAGCGTCCCGGCGGTGCGCTGGAGGCCGCTGGGCGGCCCGGTGATCCTGGGCTGCCCGCCGTCGGCCCGCAGCACGGCGGCGAGGGCGTCCCCGGGCCGGGGCGGGGCGAGCCGTCCCGTCACCGTGACGCGGGTCGAGGGCAGCAGCGCCGACCACTCCCGTCCGCTCTCCCCCGGCCCGTCCCGCGCCGGTACGAGCACCAGCACCGGGGCCCTCGTCCGGAAGACCGCCCGCTCGCCGTCCTCGACCCGGGTCACCTCGCCCGCCACGGCCACCAGGGGCGGCGCGGCCCGGCTGCCGCGCACCCGGGGGCGGACGATCCGGGGGTCGGCGGTGAGGACCACCTCGGCCGTCACCCGGGCCCCGGCACGGGCGAGCCCGGGCACCGGCCCCCGGCGCAGGTCGGCCGCGTGCAGCGCCCCGGACGCGGCCCCGGCGGCGGCGCACAGCAGGACCCCGGCCCCGGCGATCGCCCGTGGCCCGTACCGGGCGCCGGGTCGCAGCAGCGCCGCCGCGGCGGCCACGCAGAGCAGCACTCCGGCGACCGTCCACCAACCGGCGACGCCCACCGCGAGCGCCGCCCCGCCCCACACGGCGAGCGCCGGCGGGACGAGCCGCAGATCGGCCGGCCCCTCGTCCGCCGCGACCGGCGGGCGCGGTTCGGTCCTCATGGCCGTACCAGCGGGGCGAGGTCCGCGAACCGCCGTTCGCCGATGCCGCTGACATCCCGCAGTTCGGCCACCGAGCGGAATCCCCCGTGCTCCGCCCGGTGCTCGACGATGTGTTGGGCGAGGACCGGGCCGACCCCGGGCAGCGCGTCGAGCTGCTCGGCGGTCGCCGCACTGAGGCTCAACGGCCCGGCCTGCCCCGGCGGCGCCGGGGCCGCTCCGCCCACCGCCCCGGCCATTCCCGCACCAGAGGCCGGCGCGGCCAGGGCGGCCGGGAGACCGACGACGACCTGCTCGCCGTCCTGGAGGACCCGGGCCCGGTTGAGTCCCGTCAGATCCGTGCCCGAGCGGACCCCGCCCGCCGCGCGCACGGCATCGGCGACCCTCGATCCGGCGGGCAGCGTGAACACCCCCGGCCTGCGCACCTTGCCGCCGACATCGACCACGACCACGGCACCCGCGCTTGCGCTCGCGGCCGCCGGTGGGACGGGTCCGGCGACCGCCGGTGAAAGACCGGGAGGAGGAGGGGCGGGTGGAGCGGGAGGCGAAGAGGACGGCGAGAACTCCGGTTCGGGCAGCGCCCTGGCCGCCGCCAGCACGGCGGGCGCCGTGATCTGCTGTGGCCTGCCGCTCCAGAAATAGGCCCCGGCCCCTCCGGCGGCCACGACCAGCACCACGGCGAGCGCGGCCAGCGAGCGCCGTTCGAGGCCACAGCGGGACTGCACCCACCACGGCAGCCGCTCCCACAGCGCGATCCGCCACCGCTCCCGCACCGGCACGGCCTGCGTGAGCCCCACCGGCTCCACGGGTCCCGCCCGAGCGACCGGTTCCGCCGGCACGGCCTGCGTGAGCCTTGTCGGTCCTACCTGCTCCGCCGTCTGCCCTACCGGCGCGATCGCCGGATCAAGGGGCTCCGGCGGCCCCACGGGACCGGCCGGTTCGCGCCGCTGAGGCGGCGGTGGCGGTGGCGGCGAGGGGAAAGGTGGGGGCGAGGGGAGCGGTACGGGTGAGGGGGGCGGTGGGGCCGTCGCCGGAAACAGGGCCTCGCCCCGTCGCCGTACCGCCTCCGGGACGGCGCCGGCCGCGTGCCGGCCCGAGCCCGCCGGTCGGATCCTCGTCCTCCGGCGGGTGCGGCCGTCCGATCCCGGGCCCCGGCCGGGCCCACTGCCCGCCCCGCCACGGCGTGCTCCGATGCGCGTACGAAGAGTCATGGGACCGACGGTAGGCATCCCCGGCGGCCTCTGCCGAGACCCCTCATATTCCGTGGATAACCGGCTAGTTGTGGATAACTCGCTCACTCACACGAGGGAACGCGTCCCCATCGTTTCCCTCACAGCCCGGGCTCGGCGGCCCGTCGCCGTCGGCACCCTCAACGCGGAGAGACGACGACCGCGAGCAGTCCCGGCCCGGTGTGCGCGCCGATGACCGCGCCGACCTCGGTGACCTGGAGGTCGCGCACGGCCGGCAGCCGTTCCCGCAGCCGCTCGGCCAGGGCGGCGGCCCGCTCGGGAGCGGCCAGATGATGGACGGCCACGTCGACGGGGCCGGTCCCGGCGCGTTCGACGGCGATCTCCTCCAGCCGGGCGATGGCCCTGGACGCCGTACGCACCTTCTCGCGCAACTCGATCCGTCCGCCTTCGAGTTCGAGAAGCGGCTTCACCGCCAGCGCGGAGCCGAGGAGGGCCTGGGCGGCACCGATGCGCCCGCCGCGGCGCAGATAGTCGAGGGTGTCGACATAGAAGTAGGCGGAGGTGCCCACGGCCCGTTTCTCGGCCGCCGCCACGGCCTCGTCGAGGGAACCGCCCGCCTCGACGGTCTCGGCCGCCGCCAGCGCGCAGAAGCCGAGCGCCATCCCGACCATCCGTGTGTCGACGACCCGTACGGGCACCGGCGCGCTTTCCGCCGCGAGCACGGCCGCGTCGTACGTACCGGAGAACTCGCCGGACAGATGGAGGGAGACGATGCCCTGGGCCCCCGCCTCGGCGGCGGCGCGATAGGCGGCGGCGAAGACTTCGGGGGCGGGCCGGGAGGTGGTCACCGCACGCCGCTTCTGCAGTGCCTCCGCGAGCGAGCGGGCCGAGATCTCGGTGCCCTCCTCCAGCGCGCGGTCCCCGATGACGACGGTGAGCGGGACGACCGTGACGTCGTGCCGCTCCAGCGCCTGGGGAGGCAGATAGGCCGTGGAATCGGTGACGATCGCGACATGCCGGGACATGAGCGGGAGGTTACCCGCCGTCTTCGGCGCACGTCAGCCCGGCCCCACTCGCGCACCGACGAACTCCCCGGGGCGGGGGTCCCGCGCCCGGTTCTCGGGCCGTCGCTCTCAGGCCGTCGTCTCCGGCCGCGCCGACTTCTCCCACGGGTAGACCGTGGTGCGCCGGTCCGTCCCCGTGAGCGCCTGCGGCTGCTGCCCCGCCGTCCCGGCCTGGTCTCCGGACCGGGGCCGCTCGGCTCCGGACCGGCCCGCACCGCTCCCCCCGGCAGCGCCCGTGCCCGTACCCGTACCCGGGCCCGTATCCACACCCGCGTCCGCGTCCGCGTCCGTCCAGTGCCGCAGCGCGCCCGCCTCCATGTCGATCTGGGCGCTGAGCGAGGTCAGGTCGTCGTCGGCGAACTTGCGGGCCCGGTCCCGGGCGGCGAAGCGGAGCGCGTCGGCGGAGTGGGTGACCTGCTGGGTGCGCCGGCGCAGCTCCGGCAGGCAGCCCGTGACGTGTCCCCGGTCCGGTTCGCGCTCCAGTCGCCGAAGGTCGTCGTCCAGCTCCCGCGCGTGACCGCTGAGCCGGTGGAAGAGGTCGAGGGACTCCTTGAGCGAGGCGTCCTCGGCCACGCCCGCGTGCAGGGCCTCCTGGGTGGCGCGCATGGAGGTGCGCAGCGAGAGGCGCAGCTGGGCCAGCTCGGCCGAAGGGCCGGTCTGGCCGAAGCTCTTGGCTCTCAGGGTGGTGTCCTCGACCGTGCGCCGGGCCTGGTCGATGGTGCGGTCCACCCCGCGTTTGGCCGCCTTGGCGACCTTCACCGCGGCGTACACCCCGAGCACCACGAAGGCGACGAAGAGCAATGCCATGATCGTGATCGCGGCTCCCATATGCCTCGCCTCGCCCCTCCGGCCTCGTTATTGGTTCTTCCACCGTAAACGGTAGGGGCAGGCCGGTGGTTCCGTCGGAACCCCCAACCTGCCCCCATGCACCCCCTAGGGGATGCGGCCGTCGTCACCGCCGGCCCGGCATCGCGAGGTCAGGCGACGATGTTGACCAGCTTCGGCGCGCGGACGATCACCTTGCGGATCTCCGCACCGCCCAGCGCGGCGACGACGTGCGCGTCACCCAGCGCCAGCGCCTCCAGCTCCGCGTCGGTGATCGACGGGGAGACCTCCAGGCGGGCCTTGACCTTGCCCTTGATCTGCACGACGCAGGTCACGGCCTCGTCCACGACATAGGCCGGGTCGGCGACCGGGAAGTCCTGGTGGACGACCGAGTCGGTGTGGCCCAGGCGGCGCCACAGCTCCTCGGCGATGTGCGGAGCCAGCGGGGCGACCAGCAGCACCAGCTGCTCGGCGACCGCGCGGGACACCGCGCCACCGGACTTGGTCAGGTGGTTGTTCAGCTCGGTGATCTTCGCGATGGCGGTGTTGAAGCGCATCGCGGCCATGTCCTGGGAGACCCCGTCGATGGCCTTGTGCAGGGCGCGCAGGGTGGCCTCGTCGGCCGGCTCGTCCGCGACGGTGACCTCGCCGGTGGACTCGTCGACGATGTTGCGCCACAGCCGCTGCAGCAGCCGGTACTGGCCGACGACCGCGCGGGTGTCCCACGGGCGGGAGACGTCCAGCGGGCCCATCGCCATCTCGTACAGACGCAGGGTGTCCGCACCGTACTCGGCGCACATCTCGTCCGGGGTGACGGCGTTCTTCAGGGACTTGCCCATCTTGCCCAGCAGGCGGCTGACCTTCTCGCCCTGGTAGTAGTACGCGCCGTCGCGCTCCTCCACCTCGGCGGCCGGGACGGCGATGCCACGGCTGTCGCGGTAGACGAAGGCCTGGATCATGCCCTGGTTGTAGAGCTTGTGGAACGGCTCGGCCGAGGAGACGTAACCCAGGTCGAACAGCATCTTGGACCAGAAGCGGGCGTACAGCAGGTGCAGCACGGCGTGCTCGGCGCCGCCGACGTACAGGTCGACACCGCCGGTGGGCATGCCCTCGCGCGGACCCATCCAGTACTGCTCGATGGCCGGGTCGACCAGCTTCTCGGCATTGTGCGGGTCCAGGTAGCGCAGCTCGTACCAGCAGGAACCGGCCCAGTTGGGCATGGTGTTGGTCTCGCGGCGGTACTTCTTCGGACCGTCGCCCAGGTCCAGCGTGACGGCGACCCAGTCCTCGTTGCGGGACAGCGGCGGCTCGGGCTGGGTGTCGGCGTCGTCCGGGTCGAAGGTGCGCGGCGAGTAGTCCTCGACCTCCGGCAGCTCCAGCGGCAGCATCGACTCGGGCAGCGAGTGCGCGACGCCGTCCTCGTCGTAGACGATCGGGAAGGGCTCGCCCCAGTAGCGCTGGCGGCTGAACAGCCAGTCGCGCAGGCGGAAGTTGACGGTGCCCTCGCCGATGCCCCGGTCGGTCAGCCAGGCGGTGATCTTCTCCTTGGCCTCGACGACGCCCAGGCCGTCCAGCGCCACGTCGTCGTTGGTGGAGTTGACCAGCTTCGCCTCGTACGAGGCGAAGGCGTCGTCCCAGGTCGACGGGTCGGTGCCGCGCTCGTCGTCCGGCTCGACGACGCAGCGCATCGGCAGCTCGAAGGCGCGCGCGAAGGCGAAGTCGCGGGTGTCGTGCGCCGGGACGGCCATGATCGCGCCGGTGCCGTAGCCCATCAGGACGTAGTCGGCGATGAAGACGGGGATCCGCTCGCCGCTGACCGGGTTGGTGGCGTACGCGCCGGTGAAGACGCCGGTCTTCTCCTTGGCGTCGGCCTGCCGCTCGACGTCGGACTTGGCGGCGGCCTGCTTGCGGTAGGCGGCGACGGCGTCGGCGGGGGTGGCGTGGCCGCCGGTCCACACGTCGTGGGTGCCCTCGGGCCAGGCGGCCGGGACCAGCGCGTCGACCAGGTCGTGCTCCGGGGCCAGCACCATGTAGGTGGCGCCGAACAGGGTGTCCTGGCGGGTGGTGAAGACGGTGACGGCACCGGCGTCGCCGGCCGGGAAGTCGACCCGGGCGCCCTCGGAGCGGCCGATCCAGTTGCGCTGCTGCAGCTTGATGGCCTCGGGCCAGTCCAGCGCGTCCAGGTCGTCCAGCAGGCGGTCCGCGTAGGCGGTGATGCGCATGTTCCACTGGCGCAGCTTGGACTTGAAGACGGGGAAGTTGCCGCGCTCGGAACGGCCCTCGGCGGTGACCTCCTCGTTGGCCAGGACGGTGCCCAGGCCGGGGCACCAGTTGACCGGCGAGTCGGAGGCGTAGGCCAGCCGGTACTCGCTCAGCACGTCGGCGCGCTCGACGGCGCTCAGGGCGTTCCAGTCCCGGCCGCCGGGGACCTCACGGGTGCCGTTCGCGAACTGCTCGATCAGCTCGTCGATCGGACGGGCCGTGCGGGCCTCGGTGTCGTACCAGGAGTTGTAGATCTGGACGAAGATCCACTGCGTCCACTTGTAGTACTCCGGGTCGATCGTGGCGAACGACCGGCGCTTGTCGTGGCCCAGACCCAGCCGGCGCAGCTGGACCTTCATGTTCTCCATGTTGGCCTCGGTGGAGACCCGCGGGTGCGTGCCGGTCTGCACGGCGTACTGCTCGGCCGGCAGGCCGAAGGCGTCGAAGCCCAGGGTGTGCAGGACGTTGTGCCCGGTCATCCGCGCGTGGCGGGCGTAGACGTCGGTGGCGATGTAGCCCAGGGGGTGACCGACGTGCAGACCCGCGCCCGAGGGGTACGGGAACATGTCCATGATGAACTTCTTGGGACGCTCCACCACGGCCTGGTCCCCGGCCAGGTCACCGGTGGGGTTCGGAGCCGCGTAGGTGCCCTCGGCGTCCCAGACGTCCTGCCAGCGTGCCTCGATGTCGGCGGCCATGGCCGCCGTGTAGCGATGCGGGGCCGCCGTCTCGGCGGCCGTGTTGGTCTCGGTCATGATCCTTGAAGCTCCATCGATCGTCTCTGCCCACTGCCAGCACTGCCACGAAATGAAAAATCCCCTCGCACAGGAGGGGACGCCGCGCCGATGCCGACCGGAATGTTCATCCGTCGGGACTGATCAGCGCGGCCGGCTAAGCAGAAGGCGTACGGCACGCATGAGCGTCAGGGTACCGCAGGGCCCGAGCGGGCCGCATCGGCGTTCCGAGGGGCGGGCGGCGCCACGGCCACGCGCGCGTGGGGCTGACGGGGGGAGATGGACATACGACGGCACGCATCACGCGCGCGTACGACCGGCACCCGCCGGACACGCCGACGCGACGTGCAGACATGCGCGGGCATACGGACATACAGGCATACGAAAAAGCGGGCCATCCTGTCCGGATGACCCGCTTCTCATCTGTGGAGCTAAGGAGAATTGAACTCCTGACCTCTTGCATGCCATGCAAGCGCTCTACCAACTGAGCTATAGCCCCGCGTATGCGGGAGTAAGACTACCGCAGAAGAGTCACGAGTCATCCGGTCGGAATGACTCGCCACCGTTCTGTGGAGCTAAGGAGAATTGAACTCCTGACCTCTTGCATGCCATGCAAGCGCTCTACCAACTGAGCTATAGCCCCTTGTTTCACCGCCGCGCCCGGTCTCCCGTGCGGCGACGAAAAGAACAGTAACCGGCCGCCCGGCCGTTCGCCAAATCCGTTCCCCGGGCCCCGCCCAGGGGCCGGGGTAGGGTCGCAGGCTGTGTCCGTCTCCGCACCCCCCTCAGCCCCCCGCGCGCGGCCCTGGCCCCTGGTCACCGCCGCCGCCGTCTGCCTGCTGTCGTTCACCGCCTTCTGGGTGGCGCAGCGTCTCGCCCACGTGAACATGCTCGACGTGATGGTCTACCGGGCCGAGGCCGAGACCCTGCGGGCCGGCGGCGATCTGTACGAGATGCGCGCCACGTCGGCGCGGCTCGCCATGACCTATCCGCCGATCGCGGCCGTGCTCTTCCTGCCGCTGACCCTGGTGGGCGTGCCGCTGATGCGGACGCTGAACACGGCCGGGAACCTGCTCCTGGTCGTGGCGCTCGTCCAGTTGTCGCTCCAGCTCATACGCCCCCGTCTGGCGCTCCCCTCGGCGCGCGCCGAACTGTGGCGCGCGACCTTCCTGCTCGCCGCGCTCCTCGTGTGGTGCGAGCCGGTGTGGACGACGCTGCGGTACGGGCAGATCAACCTGCTCGTCGCGGTGGCCGTGCTGTGGGACCTGACCCGCCGCCCCGGCGGCCCGGGCGCGCGCTGGGCCGGGGTGGGCATCGGGCTCGCGACGGCCGTGAAGCTGACCCCGGGCCTGTTCGTGGTGCTGCTGTTCGCGGCGGGCCTGCTGCTGTGGCACCGGGAGCGCCGCGACGGGACTCCGGGACGCGGCGTGAACCCGTGGCTGCGGACCGGGCTGACGGCGACCGGCACCTTCCTGGTCACGACGCTGGCGATGGTGGTGGCCATGCCGGACGCCTCGAAGACCTTCTGGACCCGGACCCTGTTCGAGACGGGCCGGGTCGGGCACGCCGAGGAGACCGGCAACCAGTCCGTCAGCGGCGTGCTGGCCCGGCTGCTGCACACCGACGCGCCGGGCCTGTGGTGGGTCGCGGCGGCGGGGCTGCTCGGCTGCGCCGCCATGACGCTCGCCGTACGGGCCGCGCTGCGCGGCGATCGCGCGGCGGCCGTGGTGATCACCGCGTTCACCGCGCTGATGATCAGCCCGATCTCCTGGTCGCACCACTGGGTGTGGTGCGTGCCCCTGCTGATCCTGCTCCACGACCGCACCACGCGCGTGTGGCCGGTGACCGGAGCGGTGGCGCTGGCCTTCGCCTCGTTCGCGCTGTGGTGGCCGCCGCACGACCCGGGCCGTCCCGAACTGGACCAGAACGCCGGGCAGATGCTGCTCTCGGCGGTCTATCCGCTGACGGCGCTCGCGGTGTTCGCCGGGTACGCGCTGTCGGTGTGGCGAGGCCGGGCCGCGGCGCCCGCCGAGCGGGTCCCCCGCCCCCGAAAGGACAAGGGCCACGAGGAGGCGCGGGGAGAAGAGGCGCGGGGCGAGGAGGCGCGGGACGCGGTCCGGGTGCCTCAGGCCGTCGCGAAGGAGTAGAAGCGTTTCAGGGTGCAGTGCTCGTCCAGGAGTCGGCCGTAGATCGGCTCCCCTTCGAGCTCGCGGTACGTCTCGATGGGGTCGCCTTTTATGATCAGCGCCCGGGCGCATTCCTCGCACCAGTACTGGAACGAGGGGTTGACCGGGTCCATGTCCCGGACGATGGGCGTGCCGCTGCCACACCAGTCGCACTTCCGCCTGTGCGCCCCCATCACTCGGCTCCGGTCATGGCCGCGCGAGACGCGCACCGTGCCCGCGCTCGCGGGCCGGGAGCCATGGCGTACGCCATGGACACCACAACGGAGTCGGCATGGGCTTCGGCGTCGGTATGGGCTTCGGCCCCCTCGGCACCGGCCACGGCCATATGCGCTCCCTCCCTACCGGACCCGCTGTCCCCTCCGGCTGTCCGATTCTGCCATGGCCCCGCAAGGGGGTCGGTGCCGTCGGCGGAGCACCCCGGCGGCGGCGCCCAGGAGTGCGGTCAGCGCCAGCGCGAAGGCGCATACCCCCACCGCGCGGGCCGACACCTCCGCCCCCGGGCCGGTGATCCGCCCCAGGAAGAGGGTCCCGATGACCGCGATGCCGATCAGCTGACCGAGCTGGTTCATCATGGCGAGCAGTCCGCTGGCGTCGGCCGCGTCGGCCGGCCGTACGTTCTCGAGCGCGCTGGTCAGAGCCGGGCTGAAGGCCATGGCGAGACCGGCGCCCACGACGCAGAAGACCGGGTGGAGCAGCCATCCGCCGCTCCCGCCGTCCGCCAGGAGGGCGCCCACGGCAAGCACGGAGACCGCCGCGACGAGGAAGCCGCCGGGCACCAGGAACGGGCGCAGCCGGGCCGGCCAGCGCCGCCAGGTGAGGCCGACGATCCCGAAGACGGCGGCCATGGGCGCGAAGCCGAGACCGGTCCGCAGGGCGCTCTGCCCGAGTCCGCCCTGCAGATGGATAGTGAGGGTGAACAGGAATCCCGCGTTGACGGCCATCACCGCCGCGATCCGCACGGCGGCCCGGCCCATACCGGGAGCGCGCAGCACCCGGGGGGAGAGGAGCGGGGCGCCGCCGCGGCGCGCGAGGCGTGCCTCGTACGTCCCGAAGGCGGCGAACAGGAGCAGCGATCCGCCGAGCGACAGCCGGGTCCACAGCGGCCGGCCGATCTCCTGGCCGAGCACGAGCGGGACGGTGAGCAGCGAGACGGAGCCGGCGAGCAGCAGCAGTCCGGGGACGTCGAGGGGGCGGGCCCGTTCGGCGCCGCGGGCCGGGTCGCGCGGCAGCACCCGGGCGCCGAGGAGCAGCAGGACGAGCCCGATGGGCACGTTGACCAGGAACACCGGGCGCCAGCCGGTGCCGAACAGGTCGGCGCTGACGAGGACGCCGCCGAGGACCTGACCGGCCGCCGAACCGGTGGCCAGCACGGCGGAGTAGGCGCTCAGAGCCCGGCCCCTGGCCTCGCCGGTGAAATTGCGCTGGATGAGGCTGAGCACCTGGGGGATCATCAGGGCCGAGCCGGCGCCTTGCAGCACCCGGAAGACGATCAGCTGACCGGTTCCCCCGGCCACTCCGCAGGCGAGCGAGGCGGCGGTGAAGAGCGCGAGTCCGGCGAGGTAGACCCGCCGGTGGCCGAGCAGTTCGCCGAGCCGGGCACCGGTGATCAGCAGGACCGCGTAGGCGATGATGTACCCGGCGACGACGAGCTGGATCCCGGCGCCGGTGGCACCCAGACTCGAACGAATGGCGGGCGCCGCGACGTTGACGATGAAGACGTCGAGCAGGGCCATGAACTGGGCGGCGAGCACGACGCCGAGCAGGGCACGGGGACGGGGACGAGGACGAGGGCGGTCACCGGTGCGGGAGGCAACCGTACCGAGGACGGGACGGTGGGCGGTCGTTGTCATGCGAGGAGCGTGGGCCCGCTCCGGTACGGGTAACGAGAGCCCGCCGATGCTGGTACTGACAGCACCTGGCAACGGCCGCGCGGGGGCCCGACGATGGGAGGGTGGCGATCACCATGGCAGCACCGACGCGAACCCGCCGCAGGCCGGAACTGGCGGCGTTCCTGCGCAACCGCCGGGCTCGGGTGACCCCCGAGGACGTGGGGATGCCGCCGGGGCTGCGGCGGCGTACGCCGGGACTGCGCCGGGAGGAGGTGGCCCAGCTCTCCGGGGTCGGCGTGACCTGGTACACGTGGCTGGAGCAGGGCCGGCCGATCAACGCCTCGGCGCAGGTGCTCGACGCGGTGGCCCGTACGCTGCGGCTCGACCGGTCCGAGCGCGAGCATCTCTACCACCTGGCGGAGGTGCCGTACGGGCCGGACGCGGCGCCCGAGCAGTCGGTGGCGGTCGCCCCGGAGATCCAGGGCATCCTGGACGCCCTCGTGCCGCTGCCCGCCGTGGTCTACAACGCGCGCTACGACCTGCTGGCCGCCAACGCCTCGTACTCCCTGCTGTTCCACCGTGCCGGGACCGGCGCCCTGGGTCCGCTGGGCGTACGCAACGTGCTGTGGTCCCTGTTCACGGTGCCCGAGCAGGAATGCCCCATGGTCGACCGGCACCTGGAACTGCCGCTGATGGTGGCCCAGCTGCGGGGCGCGTACGGGCGCCATGTGGGCGAGCCCGGCTGGGAGTCGTTCGTCCGGCTGCTGTCGGAGGCGAGCCCGTACTTCGCGGAACTGTGGCGCAGCGGGGACGTGGTGGTGCCGGGCACGCGCGTGAAGACGTTCCGGCACGAGCGGGTCGGGGTGATGCGGATGACCTCGGTCTCGCTGTCGATCAACGGGATGCCGGAGTGCCGGATCGTCACCTACACGCCGAGCGACGAGGAGAGCCGCCGGGCCATCGACATCCTGCTCGCCGAGGCGGGAGGCCAGGGCGAGGGGTGAGGGGCCAGCGGAAGACTCCCGGAAACGCGGAATCCCGCCCCCTTACGGGGACGGGATCCTTGACTGTGGAGCTAAGGAGAATTGAACTCCTGACCTCTTGCATGCCATGCAAGCGCTCTACCAACTGAGCTATAGCCCCTCGTGTTCCTCGCGCTCCGCGCTGCGAACAAGAAGAACTTTAGCCGGTGACCTGCCGGAAAGCGAAATCGGCTCCGACAGGCCACCCGCGCGGGCCGGGGTGCCGGCCCAAGCATCGACCCAGGCGTCTGCCCAGGCGTCGGCTCAGGTGTCGTCGCCGAGTACCGGCTCGGGCAGCGACCCCGCGTTGTGCTCCAGGAGACGCCAGCCGTGCACGCCCTCGCCGAGGACGGACCAGCAGCAGTTCGACAGCCCGCCCAGGGACTCCCAGTGCGCGGCGTCGAGCCCGAGCAGCCGGCCGATGGTGGTGCGGATGGTGCCGCCGTGGCTGACCACGACGAGCGTGCCCTGCTCCGGCAGCCGGTCGGCGTGCGCCAGCACCACCGGGGCGGCCCGGTCGGCCACCTCGGTCTCCAGCTCGCCGCCACCGCGCCGCACCGGCTCGCCGCGCTTCCACGCGGCGTACTGCTCCCCGAACCGGGCGGTGATCTCGTCGTGGGTCAGCCCCTGCCACTCCCCCGCGTACGTCTCGCGCAGCGCGGGGTCGGAGGCGACGGTGTGCCCGGTCAGCGCGGCCAGCTCGGCGGCCGTGGCCGCCGCCCGTCGCAGGTCCGACGAGACGATCGCGCTCGGCTTCAGGCCCGCGAGCAGGCGGGCCGCCCGGCGCGCCTGGGCGACGCCGGTGTCGGTCAGCTCGATGTCCGTGGAGCCCTGGAAACGGCGCTCCAGGTTCCAGGAGGTCTGCCCGTGGCGCCACAGCACGATGCGGCGGCCGGTGCCGCCCCTGGCGGTGGTCAGCTCAGCTCACCGTCCGCCCCGTCGTGGCCCATCAGCTGGGCGTGCTCTTCGCCCTTGCCGCGGGTCTTGACGGCGTCCTCCGGCAGCGTCAGCTCGGGGCAGTCCTTCCACAGGCGCTCCAGCGCGTAGTAGACGCGCTCCTCGCTGTGCTGGACGTGGATGACGATGTCGACGTAGTCGAGGAGGATCCAGCGGGCGTCGCGGTCGCCCTCGCGGCGCACCGGCTTGGCGCCGAGATCCTTGAGCAGCCGCTCTTCGATCTCGTCGACGATCGACTTGACCTGGCGGTCGTTGGGCGCGGAGGCGAGCAGGAAGGCGTCGGTGATCGACAGCACATCACTGACGTCGTACGCGATGATGTCGTGAGCGAGTCGGTCGGCCGCCGCCTGGGCGGCGGCGTTGACGAGCTCGATGGAGCGGTCCGTGGCGGTCACAAGCAGGCTTTCGTCGGCGGTCTGAGACACCTCAAGGGTCTCATGTACCGCCGACGTGCCCGAAAAGGATTACCGGACGGTCACTGCTTGCTCCCGGGGATCTTGTAGTCCTGGCCGAGCACGACTGTGACCTCGGCGTTTCCGGTGGCCTTGCCCTTGGTGACGGATCCGGCCGGCAGTCCGAGGGTCTTGGCGACCTCGGCCGCGCCCGCCTTCTGCGCGTCGTCGGCGTAGACGACCTCGGAGGTCGCCCGCGCGCCGGCCTTGTTGCCGCCGACGACGGCGTACCCGCCGTTGATCAGGACCACGCGGGCCGCCTCGGTGGCGTCCTTGCCGCTGGCGTCGAGGATCGCGACCCGGGTGGCCGCACCCTGCTCGGGGGCGCTGACCTTGCCGCCGAGGACCTCCTTGACCACGCTCTGGCCGGTGTCCTCGCCGAGCGAGCCGTCGTTCTCGACGGGCAGCAGCTCGGTCTTGTACGCGCCCGTCTTGGCGTGCTCGGCGAGCTTCGCGAGCGAGGCGCCGAGGTCCTTCTCCGGGAGCGACGGGTCGAGGATCTGGGCCAGGGTCTCGACGGTGATCGTGGCGGCCTTGGGGTCGTCGGAGATCTTCCGCAGCACCCCGTACAGGACCTGGCCGAAGCGCTGGAGCTGCTTGGCCTCGGGCTCGCCGGACGCCCGGTAGGTGGCGTAGGCGACGGCGGCGCGGCCGTTGAGGGTCTGGTTCTCGCCCTTGTGGACCAGCGGCTCGGCGCCCTTGGCGCCGGGCACGTCGGTGTCGGTGGTGAGGTCGATGTTGCTGACCAGCTCGACCAGATTCTCCAGGTACGGGGTGTCCAGCCGCCAGGTGCCGGCGATCTTCGCGCCGAGGAGGTTGCCGAGGGCGTCGCGGGTACCGCTGGAGCCGTCGTCCTCGACCGACTTGGCGAGCGTGGTGGTGGACCCCTCGTCGTTGGAGACCGCGAGCGTGTTCGGGATCAGGACGGTGGTGCCCCGGCCGGTGGTGCTGTTGTCCACGAGGAGGGCGGTGGAGGTGCCGCCGCGCTTGGTGTCGTGCAGGTGGACCACGATGGTGTCGCGCTTCTGCGGGCCGGTGGCGGTGGTCTGCCCCTGGTCGCCGCCGTCCGACGTGCCGGGGAGCATCCCGGCCGACCAGAGCCAGCCGACGCCGCCGGCGACGGCGAGCACGAGGACGACGACCAGGGCGACGACGCGGTGCCGGCCTCGGCGGCGGGCCTCCTCGCGGCGCTCGGACCGGCTCTCGGTGAACTTGAGCCAGTCGATGACGTCCTCGGAGTCCTCGTCGGGCTCCTCGATGAACGAGAACTGTTCGGTGCCGTGGTCGCGCGGCTCGTCGTCCTCAAGGGACGGGCGCTGTCCGGGTACGGAGGCGGACCGCGGCGGCTGCGGGTCGGAGGTGTGCTCCTGGGGCGGAGCGTGCGCGGGGGCCTGGGGCGCGGCGGGCGCGGGGGCCTGAGGGGGAACCGGCGCGGGGGCGGCCTCGGTCCGGACGGCCCACTGGCCGCCGGTGTCGTACGTCTGCTGCGGGTAGTCGTACGCGCCGCCGGGCTGCTGCTGCCCGTACGGGTCGTACTGCGGGGAGTCGTACTGCGGCGGGGTCCCGGGGATCGCGGGGGCCTGCTGCTGCCCGTAGGCGTCGTAGCCGTAATCCTGGGAGTAGTCCTGCGCGTAGCCCTGGGTGCCGTAGTCCTGGCCGTGCGTCTGCTGCTGGGCCGTCGGGGGCTGCTGTGCGGTGTACGGGTCGTCGTACTGCTGCGCGACCTGCTGGTACACCGGCTGTCCGTACGCGTCGTACCCGATGATCTGCGGCTGCGGTGGGTAGTACGGGTCGTACGGGTTCTGCTGATCGTTCAACGGTGCCCCTCCCCGAGGCTCGCTCGGAGGCTTACTCGCCGCGGTACAACTGGCGCTTGTCGATGTAGCGCACCACGCCGTCCGGCACCAGGTACCAGACGGGATCGCCCTGCGCCACCCTCGCCCGGCAGTCGGTGGAGGAGATGGCGAGTGCGGGGACCTCCACCAGCGACACCCCGCCCTTGGGCAGTCCGTCGTCGGTGAGGTCGTGGCCCGGCCGGGTGACGCCGATGAAGTGGGCCAGGGCGAACAGTTCCTCGGCGTTGCGCCAGGTGAGGATCTGCGACAGCGCGTCGGCGCCGGTGATGAAGAACAGGTCCGCTTCGCTGTTGAGGGAGCTCAGGTCCCGCAGGGTGTCGATGGTGTACGTCGGCCCGCCGCGGTCGATGTCGATGCGGCTGACGGAGAACTGCGGGTTGGACGCGGTGGCGATGACCGTCATCAGGTAGCGGTCCTCGGCCGGCGAGACGGCCTTGTGGCTCTTCTGCCACGGCTGCCCGGTCGGCACGAATATCACCTCGTCGAGGTGGAACAGGGCGGCCACCTCACTGGCGGCCACCAGGTGTCCGTGATGGATCGGGTCGAACGTCCCGCCCATCACCCCGAGTCGGCGCTTGCCGCCACTGCCAGTAGGCACTTCCTGCTCTCCCATGCGTGCAGAGCCTACTGGCACGGCGCCGGGTGCCGGATCAGCGGCCTCGCGGCTCAGCGGTCGCGGTTGAAGCGGGTGACGATCCAGAGCAGCAGAAGGAGCGTGAGCAGGGCGCCGCCGCCGGTGACGAACGGGCTGAGGCTGTTGTGGTTGCCGCCGTGCTCGGCACCCTCGTTGGCGAGCGTGACCAGGTTGGCGGCGGTGGCGTGGAGGCTCATCTTCTGAAGGACCTTCGATCGGGGATGGGAGCGGAGACTTCGCGCACATCGTATGCGGGACGTCGCGGCGTGCTCACGCCGACTCAGGCGTTGGCGTCGGTGGAGCCGTTTCCGGTGCGTGCGGCGGGGGTCGCGGCAGGGGTCTCGGCGGGGGTGGCGGAGGCGGCCGCGGGGCTCTCCGGAGGGGCCGGGGCTGCTGCGGCGGCGGGGTCGGTGGGAGTGCCGGCGGCGGTGTCGGCATCAGTGTCGGTCTCCGTCTGGCGGTAGCCGCGCAGCAGGAACCAGGCGAGCAGCGCGCCGCCGATCATCGAGACCAGCAGAAGGATCCGGAGGGTGTTGCCCGGTCCCTGCTCGGAAGCGGCGGCCAGCAGGGCGGGGACGGCGTGGGTGACGGATTCCGTCATGACGGTCGTGCTCCTCGGTTGTCCACGGTGCCCGAGTTATCCACAGGGCTCCGGCACACGGTAGCCCTCTCGCCTAGTCTTGGGCGCGTCAGGGGGACGAGCACGACGACTCGTACGAACAGGGGGCATCCATGACCGAGATCCATGGGGAGAAGCTGCCGGGACGGCGGCGCAGGCGCTTCGCGGACATCTCCTCGCGGGCCTACGAGCACCCGGCGGACCGTTCGGCGCTGGTCGCGCTGCGCAAGCTGAGCGGCTTCGACACCGTGTTCAAGGCGCTGAGCGGGCTGCTGCCCGAGCGGAGCCTGAGGCTGCTGTTCCTGTCGGACTCCGTGCGGGTGAGCGACGCTCAGTTCTCGCACCTCAACGACATGCTGCGGGACGCCTGTTACATCCTGGACCTGGAGAAGGTCCCACCGATGTACGTGACGCAGGACCCGAAGCCGAACGCGATGTGCATCGGCCTGGACGAGCCGATCATCGTGGTCACCACCGGTCTGGTGGAGCTGCTCGACGAGGAGGAGATGCGCGCGGTCGTCGGCCACGAGGTGGGCCACGCGCTCTCGGGCCACGCCGTGTACCGGACGGTGCTGCTCTTCCTCACCAATCTGGCGCTGAAGGTCGCCTGGATCCCGCTGGGGACGGTGGCGATCACGGCGATCGTGACCGCGCTGCGCGAGTGGTTCCGCAAGTCGGAGCTGTCCGCCGACCGGGCGGGGCTGCTGGTGGGACAGGATCTCCATGCCTCGATGCGCGGCCTGATGAAGATCGCGGGCGGCAACCACCTCCACGAGATGAACGTGGACGCGTTCCTCGCCCAGGCGGAGGAGTACGAGAAGGGCGGCGACCTGCGGGACTCCGTCCTGAAGATCCTCAATGTGCTGCCGCGCTCGCACCCGTTCACCACCGTCCGGGCCGCCGAGCTGAAGAAATGGACCGAGACCCGCGACTACCAGCGGGTCATGGACGGCCACTACCCGAAGCGCACGGAGGACAAGGACACCTCGGTGACCGACTCCTTCCGCGAGTCGGGGCGGCACTACGCGGAGTCGGTGCGGTCCAGCAAGGATCCGCTGATGAAGCTGGTCACCGACATAGCCGGCGGCGCCGGGGACCTCGCGGGCGATCTCGGCGGGAAGCTCTTCGGCCGCTTCAACGGCGGCTCGGGTACGGCCGCCGGGGCGGATGCCGAGGACGCTCCGGGCGGCAAGGCCACCGGTACGCCGGAAGGCGCGCAGGACCGCGACGGCGGCGAGGGCACGGGCCGGGCGCCGGGCCAGGACCGGGGATAGCCACAGGCCGGAACAGCCCCTAAGGAGAGGGCTGGGACTTCGGGGCGAGGACTCCGCAGAGCGCCGAGGGGGCGGGCAGGCCCGTCGCGTACGGGTCGGTGACGGCCAGGTGCGCGCGGTCGGCCCGCTCGCCCGCCAGCAGCGGACGCAGGGTGCCGCTGGTGTCGGTGTCGCAGGACTGCGGGCCGGCCTCGACGGTGCTGGTCAGCAGGGCGGCGCGGTGCGTCCGGAGGTCCTGGCGGTCGAAGCGGAAGCGCAGTTCGCGGTGGACCGTGTACAGCGAGGCCCGGCCGGCCGTGGCCTTGCCGGAGGCGGCGGGGCGGAGCGCGTAGGTGAAGGTGTGGTCCGAGGTGACCTCCAGCTGGTCGCTGCCGACCTGCGCGTAGTGGAGGGTGCCCTGGACCCGGACGGCGGGGTCGGCGAGGACGGCCTGGTGGGGGTCGAAGCGGACCAGCCAGCCGGAGACGGCGTGCCGGCCGTCGTCCTTCGACGCGCCGGTGCTCTGGTCGAACTGCTGCTGCTGGTCGGGGTCGAGCAGTTGCCGGGCCGGGGTTACGGTCCGCCCGCCCAGGACGGCGGGGTCGAGGGAGGAGGCGACCAGATAGTCCTTGGCGATGCCGAGGGCCGCTCTGACCTGGTCCTCGGAGAAGCCGGTGGTGGGGGCGGCGGGCGGCAGGACGATCCCGGCGGCGCCGGCCGGGTAGCCGGCGGCGGGGCTGTGCGCGAAGAGCCCGGCGGCCGGGCCGCCGGGGACCGGCCCCTCGGGGACGAGCCGGACCACCGTGCTGCGCAGCGGCTCGGCGGGCTGGGCGAGCGGGACCTGGTAGGGGTTGCGGACGCCGAGATAGACGGCGGTGCCGAAGGCGAGGAGGACGAGCAGAACGAGCAGCAGGGCCTGCCGGGCGCCGGTGCGGCGCGCCCGGCCGGGGCGGGGGCGGACGGCCTGGGCGTGCTCGCCCATGCGTTCCCGGGCGGAGAACTCCTGGAGGCGCGCAGCCCTGATGAACGCCTCGTCGAAGACGGTGGACCGGTATTCGTCCTCACCGCCGCCGGACGGCTCCTCGGGGGGCGGGACCTCCGGCGGTTGTCCTCGGCCTGCCACAGCACCTCCGCTTTCGCGCTCACCTCACGTCGACGACGTCGGACGGGTCATCGGGGGATCCGGTCCGCCACCCGTCCACTGGTACGGACGGGTGAGAAGCCCTCGCATGAGGGAGGGGTCACCACTTCAGGGTAGGCCGGTCGCGTGACCTGCGACACGGCTGGGAAGTGAGCGCCCCGGCAGGTGAGAACTTCCCTGAGTTCGTACCCACCGGGGCGGCCGTGTATCAAGGCGTCCCGGAGACGGCCGGGACCGGGGTGACCGGGACCGCGGCAGCGGGGACCGGGGGCGCGGTGGGCGCGGGGCCCGCGCCGGGGACGACCCGGGGCTTGTCGACGCCGGTGGTGGCGGGCGGCCGGATGCGGTCCTGCCGGTTCTGGGAGGCGCCCCGGTAGACCGCGCTGAAGGCGAGGGCGACCATGCCGACGCCCATCACGAGGGCGAGCACCCAGGCGACCGGGCGGTGCCAGCGGGCGCTGTTCCGGTAGGGGCGCAGGGCGCCGCCGTCCGGCCCGTAGGGGTCGGGGCCCTCGGCGGCGGTGTCCGGATCGTGCCCGGGGCGCAGCCGAGGGTCGTAGCCGTCCTCGTACGGATCGTCGTCGCCGGGGCGGGCGAGGGCCCGGGTGCGGGCCGCTTCGGCCTCGGCCTCGGCGCGTGCCTGCGCGGCCGCGAGCAGCCGTTCGACGGCGCTGGGCTCGTGGAAGGCGGCGGCCCGTACGAAGTCCTCGTCGAAGACCACGGTGGCGAATTCCTCGTCGGCGCCGCCGCGGTCGACAGAGTCATCGGGGTTCTCGCCGTCCGAAAACGGCCTGCCCCCCACGTCGTCCGGCACGGGTTCAGCGTAGACCCGGGAGGGCGTTTTGGGCAGGGAGTACGCAACCGTCCGCTGCCCTCGCCGGCCCGGGCGCCGGGCCCTCCCGGGGGTGTTTCTCAGCGGGCTCCGGTCACCGGATGTGACCGTCGCCGGTCACGATGTACTTGGTGGAGGTCAGCTCCGGCAGGCCCATGGGGCCACGGGCGTGCAGCTTCTGGGTGGAGATGCCGATCTCGGCGCCGAAGCCGAACTGTCCGCCGTCCGTGAAGCGGGTGGAGGCGTTGACGGCGACCGTGGTGGAGTCGACCAGCCGGGTGAACCGGCGGGCGGCGGCCTGGGAGGTGGTGACGATGGCCTCGGTGTGGCCGGAGCTCCAGAAGCGGATGTGCTCGACGGCCTTGTCGAGGGAGTCGACGACGGCGGCGGCGATGTCGTAGGAGAGGTACTCGGTCTCCCAGTCCTCGGGGGTGGCCGGGACGACGGTGGCCTTGGTGTCCGCGGCGTGGGCGAGGACGCGCTCGTCGGCGTGGACGGTGACGCCGGCCTCGGCCAGGGCGTCGAGGGCACGCGGCAGGAAGGCGGCGGCGATGTCCTGGTGGACGAGGAGGGTCTCGGCGGAGTTGCAGACGCTGACCCGGTCGGCCTTGGAGTTGACCAGGATGGCGACGGCCATGTCGAGGTCGGCCTCGGCGTCCACGTAGACGTGGCAGTTGCCGGTGCCGGTCTCGATGACCGGGACGGTGGACTCCTCGACGACCGTGCGGATCAGGGAGGCGCCGCCGCGCGGGATGAGCACGTCGACGAGGCCGCGGGCCCGCATCAGTTCGCGTACGGACTCGCGGGACTCGCCGGGGACGAGCTGGACGGCGTCGGCGGGCAGTCCGGCGCCGCCGACGGCGTCGCGCAGCACCCGGACGAGGGCGCTGTTGGAGGCGTACGCGGAGGAGGAGCCGCGCAGCAGGACGGCGTTGCCGGACTTGAGGCAGAGGGCGGCGGCGTCGACGGTGACGTTGGGCCGGGCCTCGTAGATGATGCCGATGACACCGAGCGGGACGCGGACCTGGCGCAGGTCGATGCCGTTGGGGAGGGTGGAGCCGCGCACGATCTCGCCGACCGGGTCGGGCAGGGCGGCGACGTGCCGGACGTCGGCGGCGATGGCCCGGACCCGCTCGGGGGTGAGGGTGAGCCGGTCGATGACGGACTCGCTGGTCCCGGCCTCGCGGGCGCGGGCGATGTCCTCGGCGTTGGCCTCGACGATCTCGGCCGTACGGACCTCCAGGGCGTCCGCCATGGCGAGCAGGGCGTCGTCCTTCGCCGCGCGCGGAAGTGGCGCGATATCGGCGGCCGCGGCACGGGCCCGGTAGGCGGCCTGGGCGACCGGGGACATGTTGTCGAGGGGCGTGAGCGAGGTCATGCCCGCAGGGTACTGGCACCCCCGCGGACATCCCTCACGTCTTTTCCCACCGTCCCGCAGTCCGAGACGGGCCGGGGAAACGGCACGGGAATCGGCCCGGGAGACCGCGCCCCCTCGGGGCCCGTACGGCATGTCTCCGTACGGGCTACGGGCTACGGAGCCTCCGCCGGGACCGCGCACGCGGGCGCGCGGGCCCGGCGGACGGGCTCAGTACGCGCGGGCTCAGTACGGGTGGACGCCGACCGGGGCGGCCGGCGGCGGGCCGTAGCCCTCGGCGATCCGCTGGTGGTAGGTCTCGCGGTCGATGACCTCCAGACCGACGATCTCCCACGGCGGCAGCTGCGCGGTCTGCCGGTGCTCGCCCCACAGCCGCAGGGCGACGGCCGCGGCGTCGTGCAGGTCGCGGGCCTCCTCCCAGTAGCGGATCTCGGCGTGGTCACCGGCGTAGCGGCTGGTCAGCAGGAAGGGGTGGTCGTGGGCCAGCTGTTCGAGGGCCCGGCGCACCTCCTTCAGCGGGGCCTCCCGGCCGGAGACGCTGAGCGTGACGTGCCAGAGCCGGGACACCTCCCGGTCCGGCTCCCGCGTCTGCTCGGGTCTCCTTCCCGACGACTCCGCCGGCCGTACGCCGGCGGAGCCCCCGCGGTCGAAGTCGGCTCCGGCCCCGACACTCGTCAGGGCGCGTTCGGCCGTCCCGCGGGGCTGTGCCCCTGGGCGCGCTCGTCTCACGGCGGCCTCCTGTGTGATGCCTTCGCTGTGCTGTCGCCTGCTGCCTGGTGCTGCGCGTGCTGTGTGTCGTCCCGTCCCCTCGGCACTCCGTCTCCCCGACACAAAGTGGAGCAGTCCGCGGCGGTGCGTGGGGCGGTTTTGGTAAAGGTGCCCGCCGGTTGACCGGACTTTCAGCCGTTTCGGTTCACATGCCACCGGTCGTACGAGCCGGGCTCGTACGCACCGCGTCCGGCCGGACACGCAGGGGTACGGGACCCCGGTCCGGCCGTCCGGTTCACATCACGACGAGGTCGTCGCGGTGCACGACCTCGCGCTCGTACTCCGGGCCCAGTTCCCGGGCCAGGTCGTGGGTGGAGCGGCCGAGCATCCGGGGCAGTTCCCGGGCGTCGAAGTTGACGAGCCCTCGGGCGACGGCGTGCCCCGAGGTGTTCCGCAGCTCCACCGGGTCGCCGGCCGTGAACTCGCCCTCGGTGGCGGCGATCCCGGCGGCGAGCAGTGACTTCTTGCCCTCCACCACGGCCTTGACCGCCCCGTCGTCCAGGACGAGCGCGCCCTGGGGCGTGGAGGCGTGGGCGAGCCACAGCAGCCGGCCGGCGGAGCGGCGGCCGGTGCGGTGGAAGTACGTGCCGGTGTCGCGGCCCGTGAGGGCGTCGGCGGCGCGGCTGGCGGAGGTGAGGACGACGGGGACGCCCGCGGCGGCGGCGATCCGGGCCGCCTCGACCTTGGTGACCATGCCGCCGGTGCCGACGCCCGCCTTGCCCGCCGCGCCGATCTCGACGTGGGCGATGTCGGCGGGGCCGCGTACCTCCGCGATGCGGGTGGTGTCCGGGCGCGCCGGGTCGCCGTCGTACAGACCGTCCACGTCGGACAGCAGGACCAGCAGGTCGGCGCGGACGAGATGGGCGACGAGGGCGGCAAGGCGGTCGTTGTCGCCGAAGCGGATCTCGTCCGTGGCGACCGTGTCGTTCTCGTTGACGACCGGCAGCGCGCCCATGGCGAGCAGCTGGTCGAGAGTGCGGTAGGCGTTGCGGTAGTGGGCGCGGCGGCTGGTGTCGTCGGTGGTGAGGAGGACCTGGCCGACGCGGACGCCGTAGCGCGCGAAGGAGGCGGTGTAGCGGGCCACCAGCAGGCCCTGGCCGACGCTGGCGGCGGCCTGCTGGCGGGCCAGGTCCTTGGGGCGGCGGGTGAGGCCGAGCGGGGCGAGTCCGGCGGCGATGGCGCCGGAGGAGACCAGCACGATCTCCTTCTCGCCGCCGCTGCGGATCTTGGCGAGGACGTCCACGAGGGCGTCCACCCGGTCGGCGTCCAGGCCCCCGGAGGCGGTGGTCAGCGAGGACGAGCCGACCTTCACCACGATCCTGCGGGCTTCCGTCACGTCCTGCCTAGCCACTGTCACCTGCGGGTCCTCGCCGTCGTGCTCGCCGTCGCGCGCGGCGCGCCGATCGGCGTGCCGTGCTCTCGCTCGGCACGCAATCTACGCGAGAGCCGACGGCCGCCGCCGGGCTATTCCGCAGGCTGGACGGACCGCCCGGTGTGGGCGTCCCAGGCCGAGGCGATCATGGCGCGGACGTCGTGGCGGGCGGTCCAGCCGAGTTCGGCGGAGATCCGCCCGGCGGAGGCGACCACCCGGGCCGGATCCCCGGGGCGGCGCGCGACGACGGCGGGCTCGGCGGAGCGGCCGGTGACCTCGCGGATCAGGTCGATCATCTCGCGTACGGAGACGCCCTCGCCCCGGCCGATGTTGAGGGTGAGGTCGCGCGGGGTGCCCGCCGCGGCGTCCTCGGCGAGCCGGCGGGCGGTGGCGAGATGGGCGTCGGCGAGGTCGGCGACGTGGATGTAGTCGCGGACGCAGGTGCCGTCCGGGGTCGGGTAGTCGTCACCGAAGATCAGCGGCGGCTCCCCGGCGTCGAGCCGCTGGAAGACCATGGGCACGAGGTTGGAGACGCCGGTGTCGGCCAGCTCGGGGGCGGCGGTGCCGGCCACGTTGAAGTAGCGCAGACAGGCGGTGGCCAGGCCGTGGGCCCGGCCGGCCGAGCGGACCATCCACTCGCCGGCGGTCTTCGTCTCGCCGTACGGGCTGAGCGGGGCGCAGGGGGTGTCCTCGGTGACCAGTTCGGTGTCGGGCATCCCGTACACGGAGGCGGAGGAGGAGAAGAGGAACGCGGCCACCCCGGCGTCGGCGGCGGCCTCCAGGAGGATCTGGAGGCCGGTGACGTTCTCGCGGTAGTAGAGGAGGGGGCGTTCGACGGATTCGCCGACGGCCTTCTTCGCCGCGAGGTGGACGATGCCCCGGACGCCGTGGGCGCGCAGCACCTTGTCGAGGAAGGGCCGGTCGAGGACGGTGCCCCGCTCCAGCGGTACGCCCGCCGGGATCCGGGCCGGGTCGCCGGTGGAGAGGTCGTCCAGGACGACCACCCGTTCGCCGGCCTCGGTCATGGACTTGACGACATGGGAGCCGATGTAACCGGCGCCGCCGGTGATGAGCCACGTCATTCGGGCAGCCTAACGCGTACGGGTGAGCGGGGGCGGCGGCCCGGGCCCCCGGCCCTGGTCCTGCTCCTGTCCTCCTCCTGTCCGGGCGGCGGGCCGGGCGCCGCCCCGCCGCCGCCCCGCCGCCGTCAGTTCCCGCCGCTCCCGCCGCTCCCGCCGCGCGCGAGGGAGGCGCGGAAGGCCCGGCACTCCTCGTACACCGGCAGGATCCCGGTCTCACGGGCCTCGGCGAGCGTCGGCGCCTGTGTGTCCTTGGCGGACAGCTCCGGGGCACCGCCGGCCGGCCACTCCACGCCGATCTCGGGGTCGAGCGGATGGATGCCGCGCTCGCGCTGCGGGGCGTACCCCTCCGAGCAGAGGTAGACGACGGTCGCGTCGTCCGTGAGCGCGCAGAAGCCGTGGCCGAGTCCCTCGGAGAGGTAGACGGCCCTGCGCTCCTTGTCGTCGAGGCGGACGGCCTCCCAGCGGCCGAAGGTCGGCGAGCCGAGCCGTACGTCGACGATGACGTCGAGCACGGCGCCGCGCACACAGGTCACGTACTTCGCCTGGCCGGGCGGGACGTCCGCGAAGTGGATGCCCCGGACGACGCCGGCGGCGGAGACGGACATGTTGGCCTGCTTCAGGTCCAGCGGGTGGCCGGCGGCGTCGGCCAGCGCCTCCGCCTTGTACCACTCCAGGAACAGGCCCCGGGCGTCCCCGTGCTGCCGGGGGACAAGCTCCCAGGCGCCTTCGATGCCGAGCGGGTCGACCTTCATGGATAGTGCCGCTCCCTCTTTCTCTTCCTTGACGTTGTTTCCCCGACTCCGCAGCGGGCGTCCTCAGGACTCGTGCTCGGGATTCGTGCTCGGGATTCGTGCTCGGGATTCGTGCTCAGGTCTCGTACGCGAGCAGATCGAGCAGATAGTCGCCGTATCCACTCTTGGTCAGCGGCCCGGCGAGCTCGCGCAGCCGCGCGTCGTCGATGAACCCGGCGCGCCAGACGGCCTCCTCCAGGCAGCCGATCTTCATGCCCTGCCGCTCCTCGACCACCCGCACGTACTCGGACGCCTGGACGAGGGAGTGGAAGGTGCCGGTGTCCAGCCAGACCGTGCCCCGGTCGAGGACCGAGACATGGAGTTCACCGCGCTCCAGGTAGTGCCGGTTGATGTCGGTGATCTCCAGCTCGCCGCGGTCGCTGGGCTTGAGCCCTCGGGCGATGCCGGTGACCCGGCTGTCGTAGAAGTAGAGGCCGGGCACCGCGTAGCGGGACTTCGGCCGCTCCGGCTTCTCCTCGATGGAACGGGCACGGCCGTGCTCGTCGAAGTCGACGACCCCGTAGGCGCTGGGGTCGGAGACGGCGTGGGCGAACACCACACCGCCCTCGGGGCGCCGGAAGCGGGCGAGCTGCCGGCCGAGGCCGACCCCGTGGAAGATGTTGTCGCCGAGGATCAGGGCGACGGGTTCGTCGCCGATGAACTCCTCGCCGATGACGAACGCCTCGGCGATGCCGTTGGGGTGGTCCTGGACGGCGAACCGGATGTCGAGCCCGAAGGCGGAACCGTCGCCGAGGAGCCGCTCGAACTGGGGGCGCTCCTCGGGACCGGTGATGACGAGGATCTCGCGCAGACCCGCCATCACGAGGGTGGTCAGGGGGTAGTAGATCATCGGTTTGTCGAAGACCGGCATGAGCTGCTTGGAGACCGCGCGGGTGATCGGCCACAGTCGTGAACCGGTCCCGCCGGCGAGCAAAATTCCACGCATGGCTCAGCAGCGTACGGCAGCGCCTCGGCGCGGGCCGAGTCCCGCGCGGGCCGGATCCACGGCGTTTCCAGGCCGTTTTCCGAGCGGTTCCCGCCGCCGGTCGCGACCGGCCGCCCGGACCCGCCGCCCCGGCCCCGGTGTCGCACGCGCCTGGAGCTCTGCCCCGCCCCTGGGGCACCCAGGGTCTGTCTTTCGGATCTTGCCGGGCTCGCAGGCCCCGGCACGCACGCTCGCCGCGTTGTCGTCGGTCGCCAACGCTCCGCGTTGTCTCCCTCCTCCGCCTTGCGATCACACGCACCGGACCCCGCTCACTGATCCGGCCTGATCCAAAAGACAGGCCCTAGGATGTTGTCCTTATGAGGATTCTGGTCACCGGCGGCGCCGGGTTCATCGGATCACAGTTCGTACGGGCGCTGCTCGCCGAGGAGCTGCCCTCGGGCCGGGACGCCCATGTCACCGTCCTGGACAACCTCACCTACTCCGGCAACGAGGCGAACCTCGCCCCGGTCGCCGACCTGCCCGGCTACACCTTCGTCCGGGGCGACATCCGCGATCCGGGCACGGTCGACGAGGTGACGCGCGGCCACGACGCCGTGGTGCACTTCGCCGCCGAGTCGCACGTGGACCGCTCGATCCTGGACTCCTCGCCCTTCGTGACGACGAACGTCCTCGGCACCCAGACGCTGCTCGACGCGGCGCACCGGCACGGCGTCGGCCGTTTCGTACACGTGTCCACGGACGAGGTGTACGGCTCGATCGCCGAGGGCTCCTGGACCGAGGACTGGCCGCTCGCGCCGAACTCCCCGTACTCCGCCTCCAAGGCCGGCTCGGACCTGCTGGCCCTGTCGTACCACCGCACGCACGGCATGGACGTCGTCGTGACCCGCTGCTCCAACAACTACGGGCAGTACCACTTCCCCGAGAAGATGATCCCGCTGTTCACCACGAACCTGCTGGACGGCAGGAAGGTGCCGCTGTACGGCGAGGGGCTGAACGTCCGCGACTGGCTGCACGTCTCGGACCACTGCCGGGGCATCGAACTGGTGCTGCGCGGCGGCCGGGCCGGCGAGATCTACCACATCGGCGGCGGCACCGAGGTGACCAACAAGGAGCTGACCGGGCTGCTGCTCGACGCCTGCGGCGCGGGCTGGGACATGGTCGAGCACGTCGCCGACCGCAAGGGCCACGACCTGCGCTACTCCCTGTCCATCGACAAGATCCGCGAGGAGCTGGGCTACACGCCGCGGGTCTCCTTCGAGACGGGCCTCGCCGACACCGTCCAGTGGTACCGCGACAACCGGACCTGGTGGGAGCCGCTCAAGGCGAAGGCGGCACTGTCGTGAGCGCCCGCTGGCTGGTCACCGGCGCCGCCGGGATGCTGGGCCGCGACCTCGCCTCGGTGCTGGACGCGGCCGGGGCCGACGTCGTCGCGGCGGGCCGCCGCGAGCTGGACGTCACCGACGCCGCCGCCGTGCGCGCGGCCGTCGCGGGCCGGGACGTGGTGGTCAACGCCGCCGCCTGGACCGACGTGGACGGTGCCGAGACGGCGGAGGCCGCGGCCACCCGGGTCAACGGCGACGGCCCGCGCGCCCTCGCGGCGGCCTGCGCCGAGGCCGGGGCGGTACTGCTCCAGGTCTCCACCGACTACGTCTTCCCGGGCGACGCCACCGAGCCGTACCGGCACGACGCCCCCACCTCCCCCGTCAACGCCTACGGCCGGGGCAAGCTGGCCGGTGAGCGGGCGGTCCTGGAGCTGCTGCCGGAGCGCGGGTACGTGGTGCGCACGGCGTGGCTGTACGGCGCCCACGGCCGCAACTTCGTGACGACCATGCTGGGCCTGGCCGAGCGGCACCCGACCGTCGACGTGGTCGACGACCAGCGCGGGCAGCCGACCTGGACCCGGGCGCTGGCCCGGCAGCTGCGCGAGCTGGGCGAGGCGGCGGTGGCCGGGCGGGCCCCGGCGGGGATCTACCACGGCACGGCGTCGGCCACGGCGACCTGGTTCGACCTGGCGCGGGCGGCCTTCGAGCTGACCGGCCTGGATCCGGAGCGGGTGCGGCCGACCACGTCGGAGGCGTTCGTCCGGCCCGCGCGCCGGCCCGCGTACAGCGTGCTCGCGCACGAGCGCTGGGCCGAGGCGGGCGTGGCGGCGCAGCCGCACTGGCGCGAGCAGCTGACCGAGGCGCTGGCGGTCATGACGGCCCCGGCGGCCGGTACGACGACTACCGGTACGCCGGCGCCCGGAACCCGTACCTCCAGCGCCCCCGGCACCTCGGGCACCACGTCCAAGACCGGCGCCCCGGACACCCCGGACTCCCCCCGCTCTCCCTCCGGCGGACGGTCCGGCGCGTGACCCTGCTCGACCGCATCACCCGCATCACCACGGTCCTGCCGCGCGGCACCGCCTTCGTCGGGGTCGGCACGGCGCTGCTCGGCGGGGCCAACTACGTGCATCTCGCGGCGGCGGGCCACACGCTGTCCGTCGACGACATGGCGAGCTTCTCCGTCCTGTGGACGATCGTCGCCTCGCTCGGGCTCGGCCTGTTCTTCCCCGTCGAACAGGAGGTCACCCGGGTGGTGGCCGCGCGCGTGGTGGCCGGCGACGGCGCCCTGCCCGTGCTGCGGCGCGGCGCGGCGCTGGCCGGCGGGCTGCTCGCGGCGGTCCTGCTGCCGCTGGTGCTGTTCGCGGGGCCGATCGCCGACCTCTTCTTCCACTCCGACCGCTCGCTGCTCGTCGCGCTCGGCGGCGCCTTCGCGGCGCTCGCCTGTGCCCATCTGACCCGCGGGATGCTGGCCGGGCTCGGCCGCTTCGAGGCGTACGGGTTCCAGCTGGGCCTGGACGGGCTGCTGCGGATCGCCTTGTCGGTGGGCCTGGCGCTGGCCGGGGTCACGTCGGTGTTCGCGTTCGCCGCCGTCATGACGGTGGCGCCGCTGGTGTCGGTCCTGGCGACGCTCGTGCCGGTGCGGCGCGGGGCGCGGCCGGGGCAGCAGGCGGACTGGGGGGAGCTGATCGGGCAGCTGGGGATGCTGGTCGGTTCGACGCTGCTCGCGCAGGTGCTCGTCAATGTGGCGGTCATCAGTACGAAGCTGATCGCGTCGGACGACAGCGCGCTGGTGGCGGCGCTGCTCTCGGCGCTCGTCGTGGCCCGCGTACCCGTGTTCGTGTTCGGTGCCTTTCAGGCGTCCCTGCTCGCCGGTCTGTCGACGGCGCGGGCCGAGAACGACACGCCCGGTTACCGACGGCTACTGCTGCGGGCCTGCTCGATGACGGCCGGTATGGGGCTGTCGTTCGGCGTGGCGGCGGCCGTGCTGGGGCCGCTGCTGCTGCCGGTACTCTTCGGCGCGCCGGATGTTCTCGGGCCGGTGGACTTCGGGTGGCTGGCGCTCGGCACGACGCTGTTCCTGCTGGCGATGGTGCTCGGCCAGGCGCTTCTGACCAGCGGCGCGGCACGTCAGCAACTGCTGGCGTGGATCGCCGGAACGGTGGTGCTCCTGGCCGTCACACTGAGCCCGCTGGAACTGCGCAGCAGGGTGGAAATCGCCTACACCTTGGGCGCACTTGTGGTGGTCACCACAATGATGCTCATTGTTCGCTCTCGTGTACGCTAGCGCTCGGTTTCACCCATAGGAATGATCATCATTCCATCACTCTCCGCGTTCTCCAGCGACGGACAGTAAACTTCAGCCTCACGGCGCCGATCGCCACTACTTTTTTGGAACTAGACAGGCCGTTTCCATGAGTCGTCCGATAGTCCGGAGCCCGCGTGAAGTTGTGGATGCTGACTTCGGTCACCGGAGTCTTCCTCGTCGCTTGCATCGTCGAGCTGCTGCGCCGTCGCAAGCTCAAGGAGAAGTACGCCTTTCTCTGGGTGTTCACCGGTCTGGTGATCATCCCGCTCGGCTTCTTTCCGAGCGCTCTCGACTCGGTGGCGGACGCCGTGGGTGTCGCCTCGGGCGTCAGTCTGATTCTTTTCCTCGGTGTCGCGTTCCTCTTCGTGATCTGCCTTCAGCTGAGCTGGGAAGTGGGCCGACTGGAGGAGGAGAGCCGCACTCTTTCGGAGGAAGTGGCACTGCTCCGCATCGACGTGCGCGAGCTGCACGAACGCGCGCCGGAGAACCCGGGCAGGACCGCCGGAGCCGCGCCGGGGAGCCGCACGTGATCGACGGCAAGCGCGTCCTGATCATCATGCCCGCGTGGAACGAGGCCGATGGCGTCGCCGACGTCATCAAGGAGGTCCACACCACCCTCCCCGGTGCCGACATCCTCGTCGTCGACGACGGCTCGGGCGACGACACGGCCGCCGTGGCGCGCCGCGCCGGCGCGACCGTGATGCGACTCCCGTACAACCTCGGCGTCGGCGGCGCCATGCGGGCCGGCTACCGCTACGCGAGCGACCGGTCCTACGACGTCACCGTCCAGGTCGACGCGGACGGCCAGCACGACCCGCGCGACGTGCCCGAGCTGATCGAGCGCCTCGACGCGGGCGCCGACCTGGTGGTGGGCGCGCGCTTCGCGGGCACGGGCGCGTACGACGCCCGCGGGCCGCGCCGGTGGGCGATGCTCGTGCTCGCCTTCTGGCTGTCCCGGATGTCCAAGACCCGGCTGACCGACGTCACTTCGGGCTTCCGCGCCTCCGGCCGCGACCTCATCGACGTGTTCGCGCGCTGGTACCCCGTCGAGTACCTGGGCGACACGGTGGAGTCCACCATCGCCGTGGTCCGGGCCGGCTACCGCGTCGAGCAGGTGCCCGTCGCCATAAGACCGCGCGCCGCCGGAACGCCCAGCCAGTCGCCGCTCAAGGCCGGTCTGTACCTGGGCCGGATCGGCATGATCCTGCTGCTCTCGCTCAGCCGCTCCTCGCTCGGCCCGAAGCGGAAGGGCACGTGAAGCAGGTGCGGAACCCCGATCACGCCGACAGCACCGCCAGTGCCGCCAACACCGCCAGTGCCGCCAACACCGCCGGTGCCGCCACCACCGAGAACACCGCCGGCACCGGCCGCGCCGACAGCCTCGGCACGCTCGACATCATGCTGCCGCACTACGGCGACACCCCGCTGATGCAGGCCGCGGTGCGCAGCGTGCTCGACCAGACCGACGGGGACTGGCGGCTGACCGTCGTCGACGACGGCGAGGAGCCGGGCGTACCCGAGTGGTTCGCCTCCCTCGGCGACAGCCGCGTCCGGTATCTGCGCAACGAGCGGAACCTCGGCATCACCAAGAACTTCGGCAAGTGCGTCGACCTGGTCGAGTCGCCGTACTTCAGCATGCTCGGCAGCGACGATCTGCTGCTGCCCACCTACGTCGCGACGATGCGCTCCGCCGTCGCGGCCCGGCCCGGCGCGGCCCTCTATCAGCCGGGCGTCCAGGTCATCGACGAGTACGGCAGGCCCTCGACGACCCTGGGCGACGAGGTCAAGAAACGCTTCTACGCCCCGAAGAGCACCGGCCGCCGGCTGGAGCTCGGCGGCGAGCGGCTCGCCGCGAACCTGCTCGGCGGCAACTGGCTGTACTTTCCCTCGCTCGTCTGGCGCGCCGACGCCGTCAAGGAAGTCGGCTTCCGGGAGGACCTGTCGGTCATCCAGGACCTGGCGCTGATCATCGAGCTGGTCAAGCGGGGTGAACGGCTCGTCGTCGAGCCGGCCACCGCCTTCCGCTACCGGCGCCATTCGAAAAGCCTGTCCTCCTCGGAGGCCGCCAACGGTGCCCGCTTCGGCGAAGCCGTCCGGTTCTTCCACGAGGTCGCGGACGATCTCGACCGGCACGGCTGGCCGAAGGCCGCCCGCGCCGCACGCCGACATCTGTCCATGCGGCTGCACGCCCTGAGCCTGGTCCCCGGAGCCCTCCGGCACGGACGGTCCGGGGCCCTACGCACGTTCCTTGGTTATGCCCTGTCCACCGGTCAGCCCTGACCCGCGGGCACACTCCAGTCTCCCTCGTCAGATTCCACGGTATTGAGATGACACAGACGCATTCCCACTCTGCTTCCGAAACGCCCTTCTTCAGCATCATCGTTCCCACGTACAAGGTTCAGGCGTTCCTCCGGGACTGCCTGGACTCCGTGCTGGAGCAGTCGTTCACGGACTACGAGCTCCTCGTCGTCAACGACTGCTCGCCGGACGGATGCGGCGAGATCATCGACGAGTACGCCGAGGCCGACTCGCGCGTCGTGGCGATGCACCTGGAGCAGAACGTCGGGCTCGGCCGGGCGCGCAACGCGGGCATGGCCCGCGCCAAGGGCACGTACGTCCTCTTCCTCGACAGCGACGACACGGTGCTGCCCGGCTCGCTCCAGGCCATCGCCCGCCGGATCGAGGAGACGGACAATCCGGACCTCGTCATCTTCGACTACGCCCGTACCCACTGGAACGGCCGTGTCACCCCGAACGCCCGCGCCGACGTGCTGGCCGAGGCCGCCCAGAAGGGCGTCTTCCCGCTGAGCGGGCAGCCCGAGCTGCTCGGCCTGCTCCAGGTCGCGTGGAACAAGGCGTACCGCCGGGACTTCCTCGACCAGTGGGGCTTCCAGTACCCCTCCGGTTACTACGAGGACACCCCCTGGACCTACCCGGTCATGATCGCGGCGGAGACCATCGCCGTCCTCGACCGCGTGTGCGTCTACTACCGCCAGCGGCGCCAGGGCAGCATCCTGCACAGCACCAGCCGCAAGCACTTCGACGTGTTCGACCAGTACGACCTGGTCTTCAAGTTCCTCGCCGAGAACCCGAAGTTCGCGGAATACCAGGGCGTCATCTACGAGCGGATGATCAACCACTTCCGGGTGATCGCCGACTCCCCGGGCCGTCTGCCCAACGACGCGCGCGCCGAGTTCCAGACCCGCTGGAACGAGGAGGAGCGCCGCTACCGCCCGGCGGGCCAGGGCGCTCCCGCCCGGACCAAGCGTCAGCTGGTCCCGGCCAAGCACCAGCAGAAGGCCCGCAAGACGGCCCAGTGGGTCAAGCGCAAGGCCAAGCCGACGAAGCTCAAGCGCAAGCTGCGCAAGCGCCTCCTGGAGACGTACTACAAGACCCAGCGGATGCTGCCGGTCAAGAACGACGTCGCCGTCTTCGCCGCCTACTGGAACGCCTCGTACTCCTGCAACCCCGCGGCGATCCACGAGAAGATGAAGGAACTCGCCCCTGGCATAAAGGCGGTGTGGGTCCTCAAGGACAGCGCCACCAGCCGGCCGCCGAAGGGCGTGTCGGTCGTGCACCCGGGCTCCCTCGGCTTCTGGAAGGCCATGGCGCGCGGCAAGTACTTCGTCAACAACGTGAACTTCCCGCCGTCCGTGGTCAAGCGCGAGGGCCAGGTCCACCTCCAGACCCACCACGGCACCCCGCTCAAGCGCATGGGTGTCGACCTGGCGGAGTACCCGGTCGGCCGCAGCGGCATGAACCTGAACAAGCTCATGGAGCGCGTGGACCGCTGGGACTACAGCCTCACCTCCAACAGCTTCTCCACCGCCGCCTGGGACCGGGCCTACCCGTCGTTCTACGAGCCGCTGGAGTACGGCTACCCGCGCAACGACCAGCTCGTGAACGCGACGGCGGCGGACGTGGCCGCGGCCCGCGAGAAGCTCGGCATCGCCGAGGGCACCAAGGTGATCCTCTACACGCCGACCCACCGCGACTACCACGACTCGCCCAAGGCGATGCTGGACCTGGAGAAGTTCGCCGAGGCGATCGGTTCCGACTACACCCTGCTGGTCCGCGCGCACTACTTCTACAAGAAGAGCCTGCTGGCCTTCGGTTCGAGCGGCAGCGCCCGGCTCGTCGACGTGAGCACCCACCCGTCGGTCGAGGAGCTCTACCTCGCCTCGGACTGTCTGCTCGTGGACTACTCGTCGGTGATGTTCGACTACGCGAACCTCGACCGGCCGATCGTGGTCTTCGCGAACGACTGGGAGGTGTACCGCACCACGCGTGGCACCTACTTCGACATCACGGTCGACTCCCCCGGTCTGACCGTGCGCACCGAGGAAGAGGTCACCGAGGTCTTCACGTCCGGTCGCTGGAACAGTGCCGAGTCGGACGCGGCCCGCGCCGTGTTCCGCAAGCGGTTCTGCGAGTTCGACGACGGCCGGGCGGCCGAGCGGGTGGTCCGCAAGGTCTTCCTCGGCCAGGACGAGGTCCCGCCGGTGCTGCCGATCGGCGAGCGTCCGGTGCCCCCGCGCCCGGCCGTCCGGCAGACGGCCGAAGCGGCCACGCCTCGCGATCGTGAGACCGTCTGATCGATAGTGTGGTGGACTGTTCCGACCGTCCACCTCCACACTGTCCAGCGGAGCCGTGTTGAAACTCCCGCGCAACAGCACGATCAACACGTACTGGGAACGAATCCCCAAGAAGCGGAGACTGCCCCTGGCGGTCTACGCCGCCACGCAGTTTCTCTTCCTGCTGTGGTGGGCCGCGTACTTTCCGGGAGCCCTGAGCTACGACTCGGTCACCTACATCTGGCATGTCACGACGGACCACTGGGAGTCCAACCACTCGGTGGTCTACGACTCCCTGGTGTGGCTGTCGCTCAACACCACCGGTGACCTCTGGCTGCTGACGCTGGCCCAGACCGTCGCGATGTCGGCGGTGCTCTCCTACTGTTCCGTCACCCTCCGGGAGTGGGGTGTACGGCAGCGGTGGGCCGCCGTCGCCGCCTCGGTGCCGGCCCTGCTGCCACCGACGGCCGTCTTCGTCGTCTTCGTGTGGAAGGACGTGCCGTACGTCATCGGCGCGGTCCTCGCCTTCGGCGCGGCGGGCCGGCTCGGTGCGCGGCGGGCCCGCGGCCGTCAGGCCGTACGCGACCGGTACTTCTACCGCACCGTCGGGCTGCTCTTCCTGGGCTTCCTGATGCTCTCGGTGTTCCGGAACAACGGCCTGCTGGTCGCCGCCATCGCCGCCCCGATCCTGCTGATCGCGCTGCCCTCGATGCGGCGCTGGGTGCTCGCGGCGACTGCCATCCCGGTCTCGATCATGGTGCTGCTGAGCACCGTGGTCTATCCGGCGGTCGGGGTGAAGACCCCGCCCAAGGACGCGGTGTACGCCTTCTTCTACGCGGACATCGCCGTCGCCTACGGCCAGCGGCCCAGCCTCTTCACCCCGCAGAACAAGGCCCTGCTGGCCTCGATCGCGCCCCTGTCCCACTGGAAGGGCCGCGCGGCCAACTGCTACAACGCCGACTGGGCGATGGAGTCGCCGCCGATGAACCGGCCGCTCGCGGCCGAACGCAACGACGAGCTGATGGCCGTGTGGCGGCGGGTCCTGACCAAGGCCCCCGATCTGATCATCGGTGCGCGGCTGTGCCGGGCGCACATCGCCTGGGCGATCTGGCCCGGCCCCAAGGAACTGCGCGCGAACACCCTGACGAGCGACCCCAAGACCTCGCCGACACTGTTCTCGTACCTCACCTGGAACAAGAGCATCCAGCACAGCCCGTACCGCCAGAAGCTGAAGATCCGCCCGCTGTGGGAGCCGCTGCACTCGGTCGCGGACTCGCTGTGGACCGCGTTCAAGGTGCCGCAGCTCCAATGGCTGCTGTTCCGCGGGGCGATCTGGTGCTACGCGGCGTACGCGATCGTGCTGATGCTCCGCCGCCGCACCAAGCTGAAGGGCACCTCGGCGCTGCTGGCGCTCACCCTGGGCCTCCAGCTCTCGATCCTGCCCGCGAACCCGGCCCCGCTGTGGCGCTACATGATCGCCCCGATCTTCATCGGCATCCTGATCCTCCCGCTGATGCGGGCGAAGCCGCGCTTCGGCCGCCAGCAGTCGTCGAGGACGTCGAAACCGACCCGGAATCGGAGCAGGAGCCGGACGCGGACGAGGAAGCCGGCGACGGTGTCCTGACGGTACGGATACGGATACGCGCGAACACGGGAAAGCCCCGTTCCCCTCGGCCGAGGGGAACGGGGCTTTCCCGTACGTCCGACTAGAACGTCTGGAAGTCGTCGAACTCGCGCTGCGCGTCGTCCCGCTGCGCGTCGCGGTCGCGACGCCGCTGGGCGGCCGGGCGCGGGGCCTCCAGACGGTGGTCCTCGCCACGGCGGCCGAGCATCTCGGCGCCGGCCATCATCGAGGGCTCCCAGTCGAAGACGACCGCGTTGTCCTCGGCACCGATCGCCACGCCGTCGCCGGCGCGGGCGCCGGCCTTCATCAGCGCCTCCTCGACGCCGAGGCGGTTGAGCCGGTCGGCGAGGTAGCCGACGGCCTCGTCGTTGTTGAAGTCGGTCTGGCGGACCCAGCGCTCGGGCTTCTCGCCGCGCACCCGGTAGACGTCCTCGTGCTCGTCGTAGGTGACGGTGAAGCCGGCGTCGTCGACCGCCTTCGGGCGGATGACGATACGGGTCGCCTCCTCCTTCGGCTTGCGGGCGCGGGCCTTCGCGATGATGTCGGCGAGGGCGAAGGAGAGCTCCTTCAGGCCCGTACGGGAGACCGCGGAGACCTCGAAGACGCGGTAGCCGCGCTCCAGGAGGTCGGGGCGGATCAGGTCCGCGAGGTCCTGGCCGTCGGGGATGTCGACCTTGTTGAGGACGACGACACGCGGACGGTCCTCGAGGCCGCCGTACTGCTTCAGCTCCTCCTCGATGGCGTCGAGGTCGCTGACCGGGTCGCGGTCGGACTCCAGCGTCGCCGTGTCGAGGATGTGCACGAGCACCGAGCAGCGCTCGACGTGGCGCAGGAACTCCAGACCGAGGCCGCGGCCCTGGCTGGCGCCGGGGATGAGGCCGGGGACGTCGGCGATGGTGTAGACCGTCGAGCCGGCGGTGACCACGCCGAGGTTCGGGACGAGGGTCGTGAAGGGGTAGTCCGCGATCTTCGGCTTGGCGGCCGAGAGGACGGAGATCAGCGAGGACTTGCCGGCGCTCGGGAAGCCGACGAGCGCCACGTCGGCGACCGTCTTCAGTTCGAGGACGATGTCGTCGAAGTCGCCGGGCTCGCCGAGCAGCGCGAAGCCGGGGGCCTTGCGGCGGGCGGAGGACAGCGCGGCGTTGCCGAGGCCGCCGCGGCCGCCCTGGGCGGCGACGTACGTGGTGCCCTGGCCGATCAGGTCGGCGAGGACGTTGCCCCGCTTGTCGAGCACGACGGTGCCGTCGGGCACGGTCAGGACCAGGTCCTGGCCGTCCTTGCCGGCCCGGTGGTCGCCCGCGCCGGGCTTGCCGTTGGTGGCCTTGCGGTGCGGCGAGTGGTGGTAGTCGAGGAGCGTGGTGATCGACTGGTCGACGACCAGGATCACATCGCCGCCACGGCCGCCGTTGCCGCCGTCGGGGCCGCCGAGGGGCTTGAACTTCTCTCGGAATACGGAGGCGCAGCCGTGGCCTCCGTTACCCGCGGCGACGTGCAGCTCGACGCGGTCCACGAAGGTGGTCATGTTCTGTGCCTCCAGAAAAGCTAAGGGTGGGACTGTTTATCTAGTAAACACGCCAAAGGCGGACCCGCTTCCCCAGAGGGAAGTGAGGCCCGCCTCAGCGAAAACGTCCGATCAGGCGACCGGGACGATGTTCACGACCTTGCGGCCACGGAAGGTGCCGAACTGCACCGAACCGGCCTGCAGGGCGAACAGCGTGTCGTCGCCACCGCGACCGACACCCGAGCCCGGGTGGAAGTGGGTGCCACGCTGGCGGACCAGGATCTCACCCGCGTTGACGACCTGACCGCCGAAGCGCTTCACGCCGAGCCGCTGGGCATTGGAATCGCGACCGTTCCGGGTGGACGATGCGCCCTTCTTGTGTGCCATTGCTCAGTCCCTCTTTACTTCGCGGCCGACGGGATGGACGTGACCTTGATCGCCGTGTACTGCTGACGGTGACCCTGGCGACGGCGGTAGCCGGTCTTGTTCTTGTAGCGCAGGATGTCGATCTTGGCGCCCTTGGTGTGGTCCACGACCTCGGCCTGGACCTTGATGCCGGCCAGGACCCACGGGTCGCTGGTCACGGCGTCGCCGTCGACCACGAGCAGGGTCGAGAGCTCGACCGTGTCGCCGATCTTGGCGGTGGAAATCTTGTCAACCTCAACGATGTCGCCGACAGCAACCTTGTGCTGGCGACCACCGCTGCGCACGATGGCGTACACGCGGATCTCTCTCTCACTCGAAAAAAGGGGGCCTCTGACGCCAGCCGCCCACGCACGGGCCACAAGGACCACGGCGAGTTCCGGATCGGACGAGCGGCCTCTCCCGGCGAGCCGGGAGGGAGGTGCTCAGAGGGTGCGGCGTATCAATCGACACACCGAGGGTCCAGATTACGGGCGCGTCCCGTAAGGGGTCAAATCCCGGCCGTGCCGGCGGCCGCGGACGCCGTCTCGGCCTCCGCCTCCGCCTCGGCGACGAAGCCCTTCAGCCAGGCGCGGAAGTCCGGGCCGAGGTCCTCGCGCTCGCAGGCCAGGCGCACGATGGCGCGCAGGTAGTCGCCCCGGTCGCCGGTGTCGTAACGGCGGCCCTTGAAGACCACGCCGAACACCGGACCGCCCAGCTCCTCGTCGAGCGCCATCGCCTGGAGCGCGTCGGTGAGCTGGATCTCGCCGCCGCGGCCCGGCTCGGTCTCGCGCAGGACGCCGAAGACGGCCGGGTCGAGGACGTAGCGGCCGATGATGGCGAGGTTGCTGGGCGCCTCCTCCGTGGCCGGCTTCTCGACGAGGCCGGTGATACGGACGACGTCGGCCTCGTCGGTCGGCTCGACGGCGGCGCAGCCGTACATGTGGATCTGCGACGGCTCGACCTCCATCAGGGCGACGACGCTGCCGCGGCCGTCCCCGAGGACCTCCAGCATGCGGGCGAGCAGCGGGTCGCGCGGGTCGATGAGGTCGTCGCCGAGGAGGACCGCGAACGGCTCGTCGCCGACGTGCGGCGCGGCGCACAGCACGGCGTGGCCGAGACCGCGCGGGTCGCCCTGGCGGACGTAGTGCATGGTGGCCAGCTCGCTGGACTCCTGGACCCGGGCGAGCCGGTCGGCGTCACCCTTGCGGGTCAGCGCCTCCTCCAGCTCGTAGTTGCGGTCGAAGTGGTCCTCGAGCGGGCGCTTGTTACGGCCGGTGACCATGAGGACGTCGGAGAGGCCCGCCGAGACCGCCTCCTCCACGACGTACTGGATGGCCGGCTTGTCGACGACCGGCAGCATCTCCTTCGGCGTCGCCTTGGTGGCGGGAAGGAAGCGCGTTCCGAGACCGGCAGCGGGAATGACGGCCTTGCGAACGCGGGGGGCGGGAATGTTGTTCATCGGGGTGTGTTCCTGGTTCCGATCGGGTCAAGCCGCGTGGACCGTCCTCTTGGGTCAAGGACGGTCCACGCGGTTCACGACGGGGACGAGACCGTGTCAGTCCTGGGCGGGGGCTGCGGTCTTCTTCGTGGTCGCGGCCTTCTTCGCGGTCGCCGTCTTCTTCGCCGCGGTCTTCTTGGCCGCCGTCTTCTTGGTGGCGGCCTTCTTCGCGGTGGCCTTCTTGGCGGTCTTGCGGACCGCCTTCTTCGCCGGGGTGGGCTCCTCGGCGACGGCCTCGGCCTCGGCCTTGACCGGGGCGGCCTCCTCGGCCGGGGCGGCGGACGCCACCACGACCACGGCGGCCTCCTCGGCACCGGCCGGCGAACCGGCGGCGGCCGTGGCCTTGCGGACCACCCGGCGGCGCGCCCGCGGCGGGGCGGCCACGGGGGCCTCGGGGGCCTCGGCGGCAGGCGTGGCCTCGGTGACGGCGGCGGGCGCGGCCTCCGGCTCGACGGCCGGCTGGGCGGCCGGCTCGGCGACGGGGGCCGCGGGGGCCTCGGTGCGCTCCGCGGCGGCGCCGGCCGGGGCCGACGTCTTGCGGGTGGCACGGCGGCGGGTCCGCGGGGCGGGCGCCTCGGGAGCCTCGACCGGGGCCGGTGCCGGGGCCTCCGCCTCGGCCTGGGCGGCCTCGGGCTCGGCGGCCACGGGCTCGGCGACCGGTGCGGCCTTCGCCTTCGTCCGGGTACGCGTCTTCGGCGCGGCCTTCGGCTCCGGCTTGGCCTCGGGGACGACGACCTCGTAGGTCTCCGTCTCCGTCACGGCCGGCGAGGACACCGGCGCCGACACCCGGCGGGTCGCCCGGCGGCGGCCGCGGGCACCGCGCGTCGCGGCGGCCTCGGCCTCCGCGATGCTGCCGTACAGCTCCTCGTCCGGGGCGATCGGCGACTCCACGGCCTGCGGCGCGGCGAGCTCCGCCGCCACCTCGGCCTCGGTCTCCGCAGCGGTCTCGAACGGCACCGGGGCCGGCATGGCCTCGTGGCCGTGCGTCTCGTGGGCGTGCTCGTGGACGTCGCCGCCCCGGCCGCGCTTCTTCGAGCGCTTGCCGCCACCGCCGCCGTGCGTCGCCGGCTGCTCCATGTGGACGATGACACCGCGGCCGTTGCAGTGGACGCAGGTCTCCGAGAAGGACTCCAGGAGGCCCTGGCCGACCCGCTTGCGGGTCATCTGCACCAGGCCGAGCGAGGTGACCTCGGCCACCTGGTGCTTGGTCCGGTCGCGGCCCAGGCACTCCAGGAGACGGCGCAGCACCAGGTCGCGGTTGGACTCCAGGACCATGTCGATGAAGTCGATGACGACGATGCCGCCGAGGTCGCGCAGCCGCAGCTGGCGGACGATCTCCTCGGCCGCCTCCAGGTTGTTGCGGGTGACGGTCTCCTCGAGGTTGCCGCCCTGGCCGGTGAACTTGCCGGTGTTGACGTCGACGACGATCATCGCCTCGGTCTTGTCGATCACCAGCGAGCCGCCGGACGGCAGCCAGACCTTCCGGTCGAGCGCCTTCATCAGCTGCTCGTCGATCCGGTACGTGGCGAAGACGTCGACCTCGCTCGTCCACTTGGACAGGCGGTCGGCCAGGTCGGGCGCCACGTGCGAGACGTAGCCGTGGATGGTCTCCCACGCGTCGTCGCCGCTGACGATGACCTTGGAGAAGTCCTCGTTGAAGATGTCGCGGACGACCCGGACGGTCATGTCCGGCTCGCCGTAGAGCAGGCTCGGCGCGGACGTCGAGATCTGCTCGGCCTTCTTCTTGATGTCGGCCCACTGCGCCTGCAGGCGCTCGACGTCACGGCGCAGCTCGTCCTCGCTCGCGCCCTCGGCGGCGGTGCGCACGATGACGCCCGCGTCCTCGGGGACGATCTTCTTGAGGATCGACTTCAGCCGGGCGCGCTCGGTGTCCGGGAGCTTGCGGCTGATGCCGGTCATCGAGCCCTCGGGCACGTAGACCAGGTAGCGGCCGGGCAGCGAGACCTGGCTGGTCAGGCGGGCGCCCTTGTGGCCGATCGGGTCCTTGGTGACCTGCACCAGGACGGACTGGCCGGACTTCAGCGCGGTCTCGATACGGCGCGGGCCGCCGGACAGGCCGAGGGCCTCGAAGTTGACCTCGCCGGCGTACAGGACGGCGTTGCGGCCCTTGCCGATGTCGACGAAGGCGGCCTCCATGGACGGCAGCACGTTCTGGACCTTGCCCAGGTAGACGTTGCCGACGTACGAGGTGGACTGTTCCTTGTTGACGTAGTGCTCGACGAGCACGTTGTCTTCCAGGACGCCGATCTGGGTGCGCTCGCCGTTCTGGCGGACGACCATGACGCGCTCGACGGCCTCGCGGCGGGCCAGGAACTCGGCCTCGGAGATGATCGGGACGCGGCGGCGGCCCTGCTCGCGGCCCTCGCGGCGGCGCTGCTTCTTGGCCTCCAGACGGGTCGAGCCCTTGATGGACTGGACCTCGTCGGACGGCTCGGACTTCTCCCGGGCCGGGCGCGGCTCGCGGACCTTGACGACCGTACGGACGCCGTCCTCGTCGCTGCCCTCGGCCTCGCCGGAGCCCTCGCCGCTGCGGCGGCGACGGCGACGGCGGCGACGGGAGCTGCTGCTGCCCGCGGGGCCGTGGTCGTCGTCGGTGTCGTCCGCTTCCTCGGCGTCGTGCGTGTCGTGGGCGTCGTCCGCGTCGGTGTCCTCGGCGTGCGGCTCTTCGGCACCGTCCTCGGCGCCCTCGGACTCGTACGCTTCCTCGGCGTCGGCGGACTCGCCCCGGCGACGGCGACGGCCGCCCCGGCGACGGCGGCGCGACGGACGCTCCTCGTACCCCTCGGTCTCGTCGGCCGTGTCCTCGACCTCGGCCTCCGCCTCGGGGGTGGACTCGACCTCGGGCTCGTCGGCGGCGGTGGCCAAAACGGGCTCGACGGCGACGGGCTCGCCCCGGCGGCGACGGCGGCGGCGCGAGGGGGCCTCGGCGCTCTCCGCCGGCTCGGCGGCGACGGCGGCGGCCCGGGTGACCTGCGGCTGCTCCTCCTCGACCTGCTCCGAGATCTCGTGCTCGGCGGCCTCGCGGGCCACGGCGGCGGCCGCGGTCTCCGGGGTCTGGAACATGGGCTCGGTGAAGACCGGGGCCTGGAAGACGGCGACGGCCGGACGCTCGGCGCGACGGGCGCGCGGCTTCTCGTCGGCCTCGGCGGTGAACTGCGGCGAGGTCACCCGGCGGCGGCCACGGCCCCGGGCGGGGGCGGCGGCCTGCTCGGCGGCGACGGCCTCGGCGGCGTGCGAGGCGGTCTCCTCGACGGTGTCCTCGACCTGCTCCTCGCCGGTGTCGGCGGCGATCTCGGCGGCGACGTCCGGGCTCACGGCGACCGGGGCGCTCGCGGCGGCCGGGGCGCCGGCGGGCACGCTCGTCATCGTCGGCGTCCACTCGCCGAAGTTCGTGCACGAGGCCGAGCACCAGGCGGTCGTCGACGCCGTCGAGCGCTACGAGGTGCACC